>NZ_BALG01000227.1 GCF_000315235.1 Paenibacillus popilliae ATCC 14706
GAACTGTTCCTTACTGTTCCCTGATAGCTCAGTTGGTAGAGCACTCGGCTGTTAACCGAGTTGTCACAGGTTCGAGTCCTGTTCGGGGAGCCATTTTGCTCTCATAGCTCAGTAGGTAGAGTGCATCCATGGTAAGGATGAGGTCACCGGTTCGATCCCGGTTGAGAGCTCCAGTACTTATTTACAAATTATAGACAGGCTATCCTAAGGCCCGTTGGTCAAGCGGTTAAGACACCGCCCTTTCACGGCGGTAACACGGGTTCGAATCCCGTACGGGTCACCACTTTGTGGACGCTTAGCTCAGCTGGGAGAGCATCTGCCTTACAAGCAGAGGGTCGGCGGTTCGATCCCGTCAGCGTCCACCATTCATCTAAGCCGGTGTAGCTCAGTTGGTAGAGCGGCTGACTTGTAATCAGTAGGTCGTGGGTTCGACTCCTATCGCCGGCACCATCACATTGTACATTGTTGGGGATTAGCCAAGCGGTAAGGCAACGGACTTTGACTCCGTCATGCATAGGTTCGAATCCTATATCCCCAGCCATTTATGAGAGCCATTAGCTCAGTTGGTAGAGCACCTGACTTTTAATCAGGGTGTCGAAGGTTCGAGTCCTTCATGGCTCACCAGTTTTTTATCGGGATGCGCGTGTGGCGGAATTGGCAGACGCACTAGACTTAGGATCTAGCGGGCAACCGTGGGGGTTCAAGTCCCTCCACGCGCACCAGTATCATGAAACCCTTGTCGGACAAGGGTTTTTTGTTATTTAAGGAGAGAAAACAAAAGGTACCCTCTCCGGTTTGCTAGCATGCTTGCTAACGGAAGGTTTGTTATCCACATGGTCCTTCTACAAGGTGAGGCCGAAGCTTAGGCCAAATGGAGGAGATCCCAGAAGTTTAGCGTGAGAATAACGGAAGCGGGCTGGTATTTGCAGATTGCATCAATAAGCAAAAAAAATTATAAAATTCATGTTGCAATTGTATTTGCTTTATGATATATTATTTATTGTCGCTTCTGATAAAACTTGATGAAGAGACAAGCTGCGGACATAGCTCAGTGGTAGAGTATCGCCTTGCCAAGGCGAGGGTCGCGGGTTCGAATCCCGTTGTCCGCTCCAGAAGAATGCGCCCTTAGCTCAGCCGGATAGAGCGTTTGACTACGAATCAAAAGGTCGGGAGTTCGAATCTCTCAGGGCGCGCCACTTGAACAAATGGATACGCATCGGGACGTAGCTCAGCTTGGTAGAGCACCTGGTTTGGGACCAGGGGGTCGCATGTTCAAATCGTGTCGTCCCGACCATTTCTTTGCGGGTGTAGTTCAATGGTAGAACTCCAGCCTTCCAAGCTGGTAGCGTGGGTTCGATTCCCATCACCCGCTCCATCACTTACATACTGCGGGAGGCGATGTTGAAATTCAGAGCAGTATGTGGTATAATGATTAGTGCCTATAAATAATGCGGACATAGCTCAGTGGTAGAGTATCGCCTTGCCAAGGCGAGGGTCGCGGGTTCGAATCCCGTTGTCCGCTCCAGAAGAATGCGCCCTTAGCTCAGCCGGATAGAGCGTTTGACTACGAATCAAAAGGTCGGGAGTTCGAATCTCTCAGGGCGCGCCACTTCAACAAATAGATACGCATCGGGACGTAGCTCAGCTTGGTAGAGCACCTGGTTTGGGACCAGGGGGTCGCATGTTCAAATCGTGTCGTCCCGACCATTTCTTTGCGGGTGTAGTTCAATGGTAGAACTCCAGCCTTCCAAGCTGGTAGCGTGGGTTCGATTCCCATCACCCGCTCCATTTATTATTATTGCAAGCCAATACATATTTCGCAACCAATGGACCTTCGAAGAGAGGTCCTTTTTTTGATCCCAGATTCGAACTTCCGAATTAATCAGAAGTTGCGCATAGGTAACGTCCGAATTTTTCATAATAAAGTAAAGATTTTCGAATTGTTTTGTAGTATGATGTTAGGAAAGCCCAAATCCGTTGGAACAGGATTGGAGAGATAGGGGGAGACGAATGACAGACCTTACGTTAACCGCGAGCAAAGTGAACTCCAACAACTTGTTGCGGAGGGACGTTCGTTTTCTGGGTAATATTCTCGGTGAAGTGCTTGTCCATCAGGGAGGGAACGAGCTACTTGACATTGTGGAAAAGATTCGGGAAATCAGCAAATCGTTGCGAGCTGTGTTTCTGCCAGAAATATACGAAGAGTTCAAACAACTGATCAATACGTTGAACCCGGATATCCGGCATCAAGTAATACGTGCTTTTGCGATTTATTTTCAATTAGTGAATATCGCGGAACAGAATCATCGGATTCGGCGCAAGCGCGATTATGAACGTTCCGCCGGCGAAGCTGTCCAGCCGGGCTCGATCGAGAGCATCATTCTGGATTTGAAGGAACGGAATTGTTCGGAAGAGGAATTACGCGCGATTCTGGACAGTATCTCGCTGGAGCTCGTCATGACCGCCCATCCGACCGAGGCGATGCGCCGCGCGATTCTCGATATTCATAAGCGGATTGCGGAAGACATGATGCTGCTCGATAATCCTACGCTGACGTACCGGGAGCGGGAGCAGCTGCGCGACAAGCTGTTGAATGAAGTTATTACGCTGTGGCAGACGGATGAACTCCGGGATCGGAAGCCGACGGTATTGGATGAGGTCCGGAATGGACTGTACTACTTCAATGAAACGTTATTCGATGTTCTGCCTGAGGTTTATCAGGAACTGGAACGTTGCCTTGATAAATATTATCCGACACAGAGGTGGCATGTGCCAACTTATCTGCGGTTCGGTTCCTGGATCGGAGGAGACCGGGACGGCAATCCGTCGGTCACTGCGGATGTAACGAGGGAGACGCTGCAAATGCACCGGAAGCTTGCGATTCACAAATACGAAGAACGGCTGAAAGAATTGTTCCGCAGCCTTAGCTTCAACACCAGCATTGTACAGGTATCCAATGAGCTACTGCAATCGATTGCGGCCGATCGCGCGAATGTCCCTTTGAAGAGGACCGCATTTTGGAATAATGAAAAAGAACCGTACCGCATTAAATTAATCTATATGTTTGAGCGATTGAACAATATGATGGACGAGTCTACGAGAGATACTTCTGCGCGTTACCGAGATCCTGTGGAATTCGTGGAGGATCTCCGCATCATTGTCCGTAGTCTGCGTCATCACTACGCGGATTATGTAGCCGATACGCTTGTCGCGAAGCTGATTCGCCAAGTCGAACTGTTCGGCTTCTACATGGCCGCGCTTGATATCCGCCAGCACAGCAAAGAGCATGAGAGCGCCATGACCGAGATTTTAGCCAACATGAAGATTGTCGATAATTACGGCACGCTCAGCGAGGAAGAAAAAATCGATTTGCTTCATAAGCTTTTGCAGGACCCAAGACCATTGGTGTCGTCCTATATAGAGTACAGCGAGTCGACCCGGGAATGTCTGGACGTCTACCGTACGATTCAGTACGCCCAGAAGGAGTTCGGCGAGAAATGCATCACCAGCTATTTGATCAGCATGGCGGAAGCAGCCAGCGACGTGCTGGAGGTCATGCTGCTTGCCAAGGAAGTCGGCTTGTTCCGTCAGGAAGGGAACGGCAAAGTTCACTGCACGCTTCAGGCCGTGCCGCTGTTCGAGACAATTGACGATCTCTATGCAGCGCCAGGCATCATGAAGCGGTTGTTTGACCTTCCGATCTACCGGAGCGCAGTCAGCGCGATGAACGATGTGCAGGAGATTATGCTGGGGTACTCCGACAGTAACAAGGATGGAGGCGTATTTACTGCCAACTGGGAGCTGCGGATGGCGCTTAAGGAATTGACAGCAATGGCTCAAGACTATAATGTTAAAATCAAGTTCTTCCATGGACGGGGCGGAGCGCTCGGCCGCGGGGGAATGCCGCTCAACCGGAGCATTCTTGCCCAGCCGCCGGATACGATCGGAGGCGGCATCAAGATTACAGAACAGGGCGAGGTTCTGTCCTCCCGATATGCGATGCAGGGTATTGCCTACCGTAGCCTGGAGCAAGCGACTTCTGCACTCATTCAAGCTGCTATGTTGGCACGAACAGACCATACGGATTTGTACGAATCCAAGTGGAAAGAGCTGATGGAGAGCATTTCCCAGACGTCGTTGAAGAAATATCAGGATTTGATTTTTCGGGATCCTGATTTCTTGACCTATTTCAAAGAATCGACCCCGCTGCCTGAAATCGGCGATCTGAACATCGGTTCCCGGCCTTCGAAGCGGAAGAACAGCGACCGGTTTGAGGATTTGCGTGCTATACCATGGGTGTTTGCGTGGACGCAGAGCCGATATCTGCTGCCGGCCTGGTATGCAGCAGGGACCGGCCTGCAGAGCTTCTATCAGGGCAAAGAAGAGAATCTGGACGTGATGCGCGACATGTACCGCCATTATTCCTTCTTCCAGTCGATGATCGATAGCCTGCAGATGGCATTGGCGAAGGCCGACCTGGTTATCGCCAAGGAGTACTCCGGCATGGTGAAGGATGACGCTGTGCGGGAACGCATCTTCAGCTTGATTGAAGAAGAGTACAAAGTAACGTCGGATTTGATTCTCAAGATTACGGGACAGCAGGAGATTCTGGACAATGTTCCGGTCATTCAGGAATCGATCCGACTCCGCAATCCGTATGTAGATCCGCTCAGCTATATGCAGGTTGGTCTCGTATCCGAATTGCGTGAACTGCGTGAAGCGGGCAATGACAATCCGATTCTGCTTCGTGATGTGCTATTGACCATTAATGGCATTGCGGCGGGACTTCGGAATACAGGTTGACGGTTGACAAGCTGGAACGACCGTATAACCGTACTATAGGATTCGTCGATTCGACCAGTGGAGGAAGCAAGCGCGATGCAGTCGAGTCTTGAGTATTCAAGACTCGACTTTTCCTGTGTAGACACAGGACAGGTTCAACGAGAGAGAAAGGAATCGTGTGCTATGGCGGACGGGCCTTGAAGCGTAACGGACGGCCTTATTGCCTGTGAAACACGTAAAGATTGGACGGCCATCGTGCTGCGTGAAGATTGAACGGATGGACAGAGTACAGGGGATGTGCTCCATAGGTTCGGATTCCTGCTTGCGATATCCGGCATTGTCATTGTATCGCAATGATTGTGGAAGACATCGGCATTAACGGGCAGTGTGGATGGGGGGAGACCGTGAATACATTGGAAAAACGGCTCGCGAGATTGGCCCGCAAAGGAGACACACGGGCTTTCGCCGAGATTGTCGACTTATATAAAGACAAGATCTATCACCTGGCCTACCGCATGTTGAATAACCGGCATGAGGCAGAGGACGTGGTGCAGGATACCTTTTTGCGTGTATACCGCAATCTGGACCGCTACGACGAGAATCAGAAGTTCTCCACGTGGATCTACCGCATCGGGACGAACTTGTGTATCGATCGTCTCCGGAAGCGGAAGCCGAATTACTATCTGGACGCCGGGATGACGGAGCAGGAGGGCGTGGACGGATATGCCATGATTCCAAGCGATGACTGGACGCCGGAATCGCATCTGATTGTCAGCGAGACGCAGCGGATGGTGCAGGAAGCGATTCATAGTCTTCCGTCCAAATATAAATCGGTTATGGTGCTACGGTACTTGCAGGATTTGTCGCTGCAGGAAATCAGCAATGTGCTGGATATACCCGTCACCACCATCAAAACGCGCGTGCACCGGGGCAGGGAATTTTTGCGCAAAAAGCTGGAACAGAAATTATGAGAATAAATAACAGGTTATTTGTTTGAAACTATTCGATTGCTGCAGCGTAACGTATATGAGACCGGAAAATGTCCAACTTCTCTTCCAGCAGGTTAGAGAATTTCACGAATTTGCGGGTTATTTTATGAGACTTCAAGAAAGGACTGGCTCAGATGGATTGCAAACAAGCCGTCTCATTGATGCATGATCTTTTGGATGACGATTTGGACCGAGAATGTGCAGTGGAACTCAAAATGCATATGCTTGGTTGCCCGGCTTGCCATGAACGATTCCGTGAGTTGGAGCATATGGATTATCTGCTGTACGGACTCAATCATCGATTGCAGCCCGTATCCGAGGATCTCACCGACCGTATTATGTGTATCATCCCGAAGCCGAAGCAGCGCAGTGCCTTTTCGGTATGGGTGAAGCGGCATCCCGCAATTACGGTTGCGGCCGTCTTTGTTGTGATTATGATTACCAGTTGGCTCGGTATGTGGAATTCAGATAAACAACTCGTTGTGAAAGGCTCGAATTTGGATGGCGTTGTCATTGAGAACAACGTCGTCATTGTGCCTCCTGACAAAGAGGTAGCCAGCGATCTAACGATTCGCAATGGCGCAGCTGAAGTGTACGGCAAGGTGAAGGGAGACGTCACCATTATCGACGGGAAGCTGTTTCAGGCATCCACCGCGAATATTTCGGGATCGGTTCACCAGATCGATGAAGCCATCAGCTGGATATGGTACCAAATTTCTAGTTTATTCGGCACAAGGCAGGATATCTCTTGATGGGACAACGACTGGCCTCAAGACCGATATCAACTCTCCTGCGATGTCTGTAGGAGAGTTTTTTGGTTCAGACAGGAGTTTTGCGGCATGGCAGAGAAAAGTATATAGTTAAGGTCATGAGAGAACGCTGTAAATGAATGATTTTATCAGGGAATGTTGGGGGTACCAGCATGAATTATTTGACGGACATGACGTGGCCGAACATGCTCAAGGATGTTATCGATATTTTGGTGGTAAGTTATATTATTTATCAATTACTAGTCCTTATCCGTGGCACTCGCGCCATCCAGTTGTTGAAGGGGATTTTTATCCTCGTCATCATCTGGGCGGTCAGTACATGGTTCAATCTATTTACGCTGAAATGGTTAATGAATCAGATGTTCACCTTCGGGGTGCTGGCGCTGGTCATCATCTTCCAGCCGGAGATGCGGCGCGCGCTTGAGCAGCTGGGCCGAGGAAAAATATTGGGGCGCCGCACCGCCGTCGATGAGGACGAGATTGCTCGCATTATCGGGGAACTGATTAAGGCGGTGAATTACATGTCCCGGCGGAAGATCGGAGCGCTCATCGTCTTTGAGCGCACGACGGGGCTCAATGAATATACCGAGTCGGGTATTGTCATGGAATCAAGACTTAGCTCGGAACTGCTGATTAATATTTTCGTTCCGAATACGCCGCTTCATGACGGTGCGGTCATCGTGCGCGGCACCCAGATCGCCGCGGCGGCCTGTTACTTGCCATTATCGGAGAATCCGTTCATCAGTAAAGAGCTTGGAACGAGGCACCGCGCGGCAATCGGAATCAGCGAAGTGAGCGATGCCATCTCGGTGATCGTATCGGAAGAGACGGGACAGGTGTCTCTGTCCATGAACGGGCAAGTAGTCCGTGACATCAAGGAAGAATCGCTTATCTCGAAGCTGTTCGAGGAATTGAAGCCGCCTGCCAAAAAGGAACGCCGCTTGTTCTGGAAACGGAAAGGTGAGCATCATGGATAAATGGTTAATGAACAACACATCCGCCAAGGTTATTGCGCTCCTCATCGGGGTGCTGTTGTTCATCGTCGTACATAAGGATGATCCGACGAATGTCTCGGTTCCTCCGCTTATGGAGACGCGATGGATTGACAACGTCCAGGTGCAGACCGTTGGCCTGGATACGAAGCAACAGGTAGTCCAATCGATTACGCCGGATTCGGTGCAGATTCAAGTGCGCGGAAAGCGAACCACGATCGCAGCCGCGCTGCCGGAGAATTATAAGGTGATTCTGGACTTGACCGGTTATGGACCGGGCAAGCACGTCGTTCAACTGCAGCATGACTTCCCTCCAGGCATCGAGCTTCAAGAGATGCAGCCGTCAAGCGTCACGGTCGAGCTGGAGGATGTGAAGACGAAGGAGTTCGAGATCCAGGTTCGCACCGAGGGAGCCGCTGCCCAAGGCTATAAGCCGGGCACGCCAATTGTCTCCCCGTCGAACCGGGTTCATGTGACGCTGCCGGCGTCACGGATGACCGAGGTGGCTGCTGTCTCTGCCGCCGTGAATATCGAGGGGGCCAACGAGTCGGTGATCGTCAAGCGTGTGAAGCTAACGGCCTATAATGATCGTGGGCAGGAAATCGAGGATGCGGTCATTACCCCATCGGTCGTAGAGATTGAAGTTCCGATCACGAAGCCGTTCAAGACTGTTCCGCTTCAATTGGATCTGGTCGAACAGCTTCCGGACGGGCTGGCCGTCGCTTCGTTGGTGCCGAACGTCAACCAAATCACACTGTATGGTCCCCAGGAAGTATTGAATAAGATTGAATTTTTCGACGGGGTTCAAGTGAATCTGAAGCAAATCGACCAGGCCGGACAATATAAGATGAACGTAACATTGACTCCGCCGCCGAACATTGAGAAAATAGAACCGAGTGAGATTACGGTGGATGTTATCGTGTCCGCCGTGAAGCATAAGGTGATTGCCGGTGTTCCGATTACGCTCACAGGGGAGAATGACCGACTGGAGACATCCATTGTGGAACCGGCTACCCGCAAGCTCGATGTCGCGATCGTCGGTGCGCCGAACCTGATCGACGAGATGATAGCCGGCGATGTTCAGCTTATCGCGAATGTCAATGATTTGCCGACCGGCACGCATACGATCAACGTTCAGGTGAATCTGCCCCGCTTCGTAAGGCGAGCCGAACAGACGCCGCTCACGGTAACTGTCGAGATTCGGGATAAGGGGGAGCCTGTAACGACAGATCCCGTTCCGGATAGCGGCGGCGAGGCGGAGAACGGAACGCACGGCGCTACGGAAGGGAATCACCCGAATGCAGACACAACCGAGCCGAACCGCTCGAGCCATGAGGGAAATCAGATGCCGGAAGAACAGACTTCTACCGATTCCGGCGACGACACGCTCATGCAGGAATGAACGAATATTATCAGCATGTGAATGCTATATAACAAGTAATCAAGGAGCTGCAGTATGCATCCGATCCGCTTGCGCGAGCGGATGCATGCCGCAGGATGAAGGAGAGCAGGTTGTAATGGGGAAATATTTCGGTACAGACGGCGTACGCGGTATTGCCAATACGGAGCTTACTGCGGAGCTTGCTTATAAAATCGGCCGCTGCGGCGGTTATGTATTAACGGGGAAGGCAGCCACCAAGCCTAAGGTGGTTATCGGCATGGATACCCGGGTATCGGGACGCCTGCTGGAGGCCTCGCTGACCGCTGGTCTGCTGTCCATTGGCGCGGACGTGATCCAGCTCGGCGTCGTGACGACGCCGGCTGTCGCCTATCTGACCCGCGAGCTGGGAGCGGATGCAGGCGTCATGATCTCCGCTTCCCATAATCCAGTGGAGGATAATGGAATCAAGTTCTTCGGCTGTGACGGCTTCAAGCTGCTGGACGAGACCGAGCTGGAGATCGAGCGCCTGATGGATGCGGAGATCGACGAGCTTCCTCGTCCGATTGGCAGCGATCTCGGAACGGTCACTACCGACACGGAAGTGAAATGGAGTTATGTCGAATATTTGAAATCAACGGTGAAGCATCGGTTCGACGGCCTGAAGATTGTGCTGGACTGCGCGAATGGAGCGGCGTATGAACTGGCTCCCCGCCTGTTCCGCGATCTGGGCGCCGAGGTCCTCGCGATTGGCGCCGAGCCGAATGGCTTGAATATCAATGCCGAGTGCGGATCGACTCATCCCGAGCAATTGAAGCGGGAAGTTGTGAAGCAAGGAGCCGATCTCGGATTGGCCTTCGACGGAGATGCCGATCGGCTGATTGCCATCGATGGGGCGGGAGAAGAAGTGGACGGCGACTTCGTGCTGCTCATCTGCGGCGAAGCGATGAAGAAGGAAGGCCGCCTCAAGCAGGATACGATCGTAACGACCGTCATGAGCAATATTGGCTTCTTCAAGGCTGCAGACCACCTTGAACTGAATACGGCGCAAACAGCGGTCGGGGATCGCTATGTGATGGAAGAGATGCGCCGCGGGGACTATAGCCTGGGCGGGGAACAATCCGGTCACGTTATCTTCCTGGACTACAATACGACAGGCGACGGCATGCTGACCGGCATTCAATTGGTCGACACGCTGAAGGGCATCGGCAAGAAGCTGAGCGAAGCCCGGCAAGTAATGCGCAAGTTCCCGCAAGTGCTCGTGAACGTGCGGGTTGAGGATAAGAGCAAGTACAAGGACAATCCGGTCATCGAAGAGGCGATTGCTTCGGTGGAGCGGAAACTGGGGGACAACGGCCGCGTGCTCGTGCGTCCGTCCGGTACGGAATCGCTCATTCGCGTTATGGCCGAAGGCCCGGAAGTCGATGTTGTTGAAGGATATGTCAAGCAGATTGCAGACGTGATCTTGCAGGAATTAAGCGTATCGAACTAGCGGAGCAAGCCGTCTATCCGTGTCGAGCGGATGGGCGGATTTGCCCTAACTTGCCTGGACGCCTGTTGCCAAAGGGAAGCGACATGAATATAATGAAAACAGATTCCGCTGTGGCAGGATGGAAGGACAGCTTGCCGGGCTTCACGACATCACAGCAGTAGCCGGCTGACGCACGGAGTCGACAGCAACGTAGTTTTTGTGTTCAGGCCGGTAAAACTCTGTAGAGCGATAGTGCGATTCGAAGAGCTTGCCGAACGGACAGCATGCACGGTATACGATTCAATAAGGAAAGCGAGGGTAGTAGCCATTTCGCAGGGAACTGCATCCTAAGCGCCAGCACTTGGCACCAGGGTTCGGCACACTGGACAAGTGGACGAGGTGGAGGTGTTCGGATTGTTCGGCGGGGACCTCCCGGTGCGCCAACGGCACCGCAATAGCATGACGGAAAGCGGCAAGGTGACTTGCCGGACAACGCCTGCTTACGTTGACAGGTTGAATATCGAATAGGTAGGAACGAAAATATATACGAAATGGGCTGGCTCATGAATGGACCCGCACATCGGATTCGGAAGATCCTTCCGGACATGCTGCTGTGCATCGCTCATTCTTTGCACAACTGAATATAACGGGCTGCGACTCTTCCCTTGATCAGGAGGTTCGTTCCTGGACTAGGGGGGCGGTCCGAATGCCATGCATCGATGCATTGTTGCAGGCAGCATGGCTTCCGGGTGCGGCGTCCTTCGCGTACGTCGGCATAACGGAGGTTGGATTAGGATGTGTGGTATTGTCGGATATATCGGTGCAAGAAATTCTCAAGCTGTATTGTTGGATGGATTAAGCAAACTGGAGTACCGTGGCTATGATTCGGCCGGCATTGCGGTATTTACCCCAGATGGGCTGCAGGTCAGCAAGGCCCAAGGCCGCCTGGCGGTACTCGCTTCCCGACTGGAAGCGAAGCCGCTAGAGGGGAATGTCGGCATCGGGCATACACGTTGGGCAACACACGGGAAGCCTTCAGATGAAAATTCTCATCCGCATACGGATGCATCGCGGAAGTTCTCTGTTGTCCATAACGGGATCGTGGAGAACTATATGGAGCTGAAGGAAGAACTGATCGCGGAAGGGATTCATTTCGTCTCGGATACGGATACGGAAGTGATCTCCCACCTGATCGCCCGGGAGTACGATGGCGACATCGTCAAGGCGGTTCAGAGGGCGACTTCTTATATGCGTGGCGCCTTCGCGTTGGCCGTGTTGACGGAATACGAGCCGGATAAGCTGGTCGGGGTACGTTTTGCCAGCCCTCTTATCATCGGTATCGGCGATGGAGAGAATTTTATCGGGTCGGATATACCGGCAATTTTACAGTATACGCGTCGAGTCTATATTTTGAATGACGGAGAGATAGCAGTCCTTACCCGGGATGCTGTCGAATTGATGACACTTGAGGGGAATTTTATTTCTCGGGAAATGATTGTTGTCGATTGGGACGCGGTCACTGCAGAAAAAGGCGGATATGACCATTTCATGCTCAAGGAAATTCATGAGCAGCCCAAGGCGTATCGGGATACGATGCGCGGAAGAGTTACAGAGGACCGTAGCGGCATCAAGCTACCGGAGCTGAACGTGCTCAGCGACGAGAAGCTGCGGAACATTCGCAATGTACACATTGTCGCTTGCGGCACCGCTTATCACGCGGGGCTGGTCGGACGGACACTCATCGAGCAGTGCACTGGCATCCCGGTAGAGACGGATGTGGCGTCGGAGTACCGGTACCGCTCGCCGATTATTACCCCGGAGACGCTGGTCATTGTGGTAAGCCAGTCGGGAGAGACGGCCGATACGCTCGCTGCTCTGCGGGAAGCGAAGCGCTGCGGCGCTGCCGTGCTGGCTATTACGAACGCGGTCGGCAGTTCGGTCGCCCGTGAAGCGGATGACACGATCATTACGTGGGCCGGTCCGGAGATCGCGGTCGCTTCGACGAAGGCGTATACGTCGCAGCTGATTGCCTTCATGCTGTTCAGCTTGCACGCCGCCCAGACGCTGGGCACGAAGGATCAAGTCTGGATCCGGGAGCAACTGGCCGCGATGCAGGCCTTGCCTGAGCAGGTCGAGCGCATCTTGGGGCAGGCTGACGAGCTGAAGCGGGTGGCCGAGGAAATGGCTCGGCATGATCATCTGTTCTTCATCGGGCGCGGCCTCGATTATGCCGTTGCACTCGAAGGCTCGCTCAAGCTGAAGGAGATCTCATACATTCATTCTGAAGCCTATGCGGCCGGGGAATTGAAGCACGGTACGCTGGCTCTGATCGAAGAAGGCGTGCCTGTCATCGCGCTTGTCACCCAATCTGCGCTTCTGGAGAAGATGGTGAGCAATATCAAGGAAGTAAAGGCCCGCGGCGGAGTCGTCTTCGCGGTCACTGACGAAGCGCACGCCCCGGTAATGCAGAAAGCGGTCGACGGCACCTTCGCCGTACCGGCTACGCTGCCACTACTGACGTCGGCCCTCGCCGTCGTACCGCTACAGCTTATCGCGTATTACGCGAGCCTGGCTCGCGGCAATGACGTCGACAAGCCGCGCAACCTGGCGAAGAGCGTGACGGTGGAGTGAGTGGGCAGATAAGGATAGGCAGTTTGATTCATTACAATAAAGTATTGTTCTGATAACCACAATTACAATAAAGTTTTGCTCTAAACGATGATGCTCTCAAAAAGTCCCGATGATAAATTTACATCGGGACTTTTTTACAACTCAATCCACTCATTACACAAGGTGCCCGCAAGAAAGAAGACGAGATTCTGTTCAACAAAGATGCCGGCATGTACGTTTGTCCAGCCGGACACATGGCGATTCGAAAAGCACGACAGGGGAAAAAAGGCGTCAGTAAAAACCAGCAAGACACCTATTTTTTCGATGTGAAGCAAAGAACAGTGAACTCAAACATGGACACGGGTATGATGTAGCCACATCCTCGGGTCTGCTTGGCATGCAACTGCAAGGTGCGATGGCC
>NZ_BALG01000226.1 GCF_000315235.1 Paenibacillus popilliae ATCC 14706
GCTCGTCATCGTGCGAATGGTCGCCGCCCCGGTTGTTGTTGCCGCGCGGCAGCGTTCCGTTCTTCTTGGCCCACAGGGCGATAGCGGCCCATTCGGCGTTGCTGATCAGATGCCAGCCCGGCCCCTTGCTCTCGCATGCCTCCCGCGCCTGGTCATAGTCCACATTGACGGCAGGCTGCTGGAAGGGGAGGCTGTAGGCTTTGCTTCCTACGATGATGTTCTGATACTTACTCACCCAAATTCCCGGCACTTCCTTGCCGCCGACGATAAAGGCCGGGTGCGGGGTGTCCAGCGCGCCGTCGATCACGTCCGACAGATTGAACTTTGGGATGCGAACCATTATGTCATTATTCCGTTGAATGATCATTTTCAGTTCCTCCGTTTGTCATTGTAAATAAAGAAGCAGAACGGATTTAAATCGTCCTGCCTCTCAATTGGTTTTAAATTTCAAAAGCTTGATACACCGCCTCATCCTGAAAACCGGAGGCTTTAATAATACGTTCCGAAAATCCGGCAACCCCCAAGTCCCTCTCTGTCCCAAGCAATAAGGAGAGAACGCGAACCCCCTTTTTCTTTTTAATTCATTCCAGGACTGCAAGAAATCTGGATCTACAGTCGCTTCTCCATCTGTTACAAAGATAACATCCGCCTTTTCAAAACGGCTTTTATGAATGACTTCGGTCGCTTTTAAAGCGAATTCCCTTCGCTGCTTCCGAGCAATGCTCATCAAGGCCAAAGCAAATCCTTTGGAAAGTGTATCTTGATCCGACATGCTACCAGATTGGTCCAAACAAAGGATAATTAGGACCCTTGCCTAATTGCGCTTTACCTTTAGTATCAAACTGAAGTGTCTGGCCTTCTACATATCGTCGGAGGAAATCCGTTTTCGCTATTGGGCTGGCATATGCCCCAAGCTCCATCGGCAGCAACTGCTCAATCTCATTACCCTGTCGAATTCCGCTACGATTAATAGCTTCATTGTGTTTAGAGCGCTGTTTCCGTTGGGCGATAAGCTTCATTCGCCCCGCCCATTGTGCTATTGCTTTAAGTTTAAAGTCGCTACTCAGCCTTTCAGCTAACAAAAGCTGATCCTTTAATGGAACCTCCTTCAAGTCACTATCACCACTGCCAGCATGAATGCCGTTTAATCGCGACTTGACGTTCTCTTTTGCCTGATTCGCTTCTGAAGCGGCCTGTTTTAGCATTTGAGATAAGTGCCCCCCGTTCTGATTCAAAGCGGTTGACAGCAACTGTGCCGCCTGCTGCGATGCCTGCTTATTCCCGTCCATGGCTTGCTGCAATGCATCTGCAAGCTCCTGATCTTGCCGGTGTACTGACAATTCATTTTGAATATCTTTAATTTTCAAATAAATCCCTCCGCTTTTTTAAAATCATGACCTATGCAGTCCGAGGTAAGCCTTGGTAAATATCCGGTTTGGGCGTAGCCCAAAGAAGCATCAAATCATGCTCCGGCCCAAATAATTCAATAAGCCTTGCAAATGGCTGCACTTGTGTGTCACAATCAATAGAGATTCGCTGAAT
>NZ_BALG01000225.1 GCF_000315235.1 Paenibacillus popilliae ATCC 14706
CTCTTTGAACTGAACAAAGAAAAAACGAGTGATGATGAAGGCTATACCCACGGCAAAATGGTTCGTGGCCTCTTCCACACTCGTTGTCAGGTTCACGTGAAAAACCACAAGGGTATTCAGCGAATCTCTATTGATTGTGACACACAAGTGCAGCCATTTGCAAGGCTTATTGAATTATTTGGGCCGGAGCATGATTTGATGCTTCTTTGGGCTACGCCCAAACCGGATATTTACCAAGGCTTACCTCGGACTGCATAGGTCATGGGTTTAGATTTAAATGATGAATGGAATAAGGAACTACTTCCACATCAAGGAAGACATCCATATGCATATCATGATTATGTATTAGATAAACTGAGTACCTATGATAGGTTAGCAAAAGGAGATAAGAAGAAGTTCCTTAAATTGTTTGAACGTTTAAAGCAGGAAGTTAGGTATAATCCAGAGATGCTTTATAAAGGTTATTGGAGGTCAAAATGAAATATTATAAACTAATTTTAGATGGCAGGAATGAGAATGATGTTGTTTGTCATTGTAAGGATACACATGGTTTTGAACAGTATGATCTAAAAGAAGGTAAACTTATTGAGAATTGGAATGATAATATCACTTTTTATTTTAATCCACAGGATGGAAATAGATGTACTGATTATTTAGCAAATAATTTAGGGTGGTTTATAGTATCAAAAAAGGTAAAAGATATAATAAATATATTAGGAGAAGATGTACAATATTTACCTGTAAATGTTGTTGATTTTGAAAGCAATTCTAGAATTGAAGAATATTTTGTAGCAAATGTTCTAGAAGTAGTCGACGCATTAAATCTAGAAATCTCTGATTATAGTGTTATGGATTTGGATGGTGAAAAAATATATTCTGTTAGAAAATACGCATTTTCAGAAGACAAAATAAATAATAAAAATTTATTCAAATTAAAAGGAGATGAAATTCCATTATTCGTGTCAGAGACTTTTAAGCAATCAGTAGAAGAAAGTAATATTACTGGTTGTGATTTTCTAGAAATAAGAACTATTTTGTAATTTTTCAAGAATCTTGGAGTGAGTCTGTAATTTGTGTAAACTCCAAAACCTACTACAATGAAAGGAATAGAAAGGTTGGGACAACACTTGGGACTGTGGACTCCGGCGAGTAGGGCTTTGCAAATAACAAGCGAATGCCGAGCTTGGAGAAGTCTGTTGAAGGTGTGCCAGGTTTGACACTTACGACGGAAATGTATAACAAGGTAACGCTTCAATGACTGCAGAGTCGCATGAATGAGGTTAATATTATGGCCTCCGTCTGCACCGGGGCTTAATCCTGGCAGAAGCCGGTTTGCTCGACGGCAAGACAGTAACTACGCACTGGAATTCCTACGACCGCTTGGAAAAGGACTACCCTAACCTGACGGTGAAGCGAGACGTCAAGTATGTCGATGAAGGCCATATCGTGATACCCGGCGCATCTCGGTGGGAATTAATATGCCCTTCCATCTCGTAAGCCGGCTGCTGGGCCAGGACATTGCCGAACGAACAGCTCAGTGAATGGAATCATTGATGATCCAGTAAGTAGTGTTTTTTCCTGTGAAAGTCACCTTCTCGATTCATCTTTAAATGTAGCATAAACAAACACACATTCCTCATTGTGGGTACGCAACGCGTGATATTAACGGAAACGCGCAGGTGAAATCGCCGTCATGCCGCCGCAGGTCAAGGTGGTTCGTCATGTCAGGCAGGTGGATGCCTGACGTTACGGCGAGCCCATGAGCTGCAGGCTCCCATCGTCACGGCGCCAATGCCCGAACCCGTGTACCCGGGCAGTTCGGCTGTTCTTTCTGCGATGGTGTGTCATGTGACAGAACTACGTGGACCGTATGCCGCTCTACCGACAGGAAACAGCACTTTGCCCGTATGGGCGATACGTTGTCGCGGCACACGATGGCAAACGGGATGATTTACGGCGCCGAGCGGTGGCTGAAGTCGATGCTGGAGGAAATGAAAAAGCATTTGCTGCAGCAGGAAGCGCTTCACGCGGACGAGACGACGCTGCAGGTACTTCGGGAGCCGGGGAAATCGGCGGAAGCCACTTCGTATCTATGGTTGTATCGTTGCCGCAACTTGCCGCCCTAGAAGAGTCAGAGACATTCGCTCCGTTCATGCCATGGTCGTCGCACCTTCTGGACTCCTGTCGCTTGAACGAATCTGCATTCATCATACACTGGCCCCATTCTGACAGTGAAGTGCACCCCAAACGTTAGACAGGATGTTATGCTGGAATCTAACGTGTAAGGGGTGCATTTTTATGTCAAAAGGATGCCGAATAAGAGATACGGAGGAGAATTTAAACAAGAGGTGATAGAATGGATGATACGGGAGCATCTGAGCTATCATGACGGAATTTATACGTCTAGAAGGCCTTCGTGCTTCACCCTCTCATCGTATCAAAATGATGTGTAACAGGGCGGGCCATTTTTTATAAGTAAAAGCCTCGGACCGTTCCGGGGCTTGTCTTTTTCAGTAGGAGATGAGGCCGGAATATGAGCCGTAGAAATGTTCCTACGGCTCAGGAACGGAGGCTAGGAACCTCCCATACTTTCTCCAATCAAGCCTTACTTATTTCAAACTCTCTTTCCTTGCCGTCCTACCCGATCACTTTAGCCCCACGTCGTGGGAAAGGTTCGCGTTTGAGCCTGTTGTTTTTGGCAATCGAAAAGTGCCGAGTTTTGCAGCCAAGCAATTTTATCAATATACAGCAACAAGTAAGGTTTATGCATAGGTTTGACATGGAGCCTCTATGGGCATGATTCCCTGCGAAGGGGCGAAGCCACAGGCTTCGCAGAGACCAGTAAGCCTATCATGCCCATCACTCCATATCAAACCAGGCTACTTTTACTGCATAAGCAATTGCTGCAAAACTGAGCACATCTACCCTGCAACAAACATTGCTCAAGATGCTCTATCTCTCGACGATAGATGTTGTCCGCAAGTGGGCAGGCCGGGTGCAAAACTGGGGTCAAATGCTCCTTCAGCTCTCCGTGTTCTTCCTGGATCGGGTCGGACAGCATTTATGCTAAGGGGCAATTCGCCCCCTGGAGGGGCTTCATCATCAATGCGTTTAAGAAGACAAAGTGTGTAGTTGTGACTCAGACCCTTATTTCCGCATTTGCTTCCACATCCGTTCCAACATCGCGCCATCTCCCTAGCTCTTTTTCGGATGTATTATTTGTGTATAGTTCATATTTCTGTGATTCCTCGCCCGTTAGCATTTAATTCAGCAATTTGGCTAACGGCGAAAGTAGAGCGCGTTGTCACGCGCCCCAGCAGATGCCAGCATTCAGATTTCAGATTCCCGGCACAAAAGCGGAGCGGAAGCCAATGTACGAAGCCGAGTCCGACCGCGCGTTATTCAGGGTGAGCGCGAAACCCCCGGCAAGGGAGCCATAGCTCCAACTGCCGCCGCGAATCGGGAGTCGTTCGCTTTCCTCGGCATCCATCCAGAACCCGTCCGTCAGCGGATCGTCGTCAGTAGGGAAGAGCGCGAGGGCTTGCACCAAGAACGGAACTTCGGCGTCAGTCGTCAGCTCGGAGAACAAGCAGCCGCCATATCCTCCGGCGATCCCGACAGTCAGTTGAATCTCGTCATCCACTTCGGCATATTTCACGCTGTAGCCGTCCGACGCGATGGCCGTCCATTCCTCGCTAGTGGACGACTGATCCGGCTGCAAGGCGACATCGTTGCCGGGGATCACCTGGATTGTACCTTCAGCCAGGCGCAGGCCGGACACCCATTCCCATACATTGCCGTTCAGGTCATAGACGCCTTCAGGCGTTCCGTCATGCGACCAGGAGGCCGGTCCGCTGCCGGTTAGCACCTTGCGCCCGT
>NZ_BALG01000224.1 GCF_000315235.1 Paenibacillus popilliae ATCC 14706
CTTCCCGTTGAGTGGCAGTTACGGATTCATTGTATTCTATTAGGAGAATCCCGATTATTTTGATATGGGGTAATTTGGTTAATCAACAGGCCTGGTAAAAAATAAAAATTGAAACATGCTATAACCATATAAACTGTAACCTGTAGGATGGATCCTCAAAAAAGTACCGCTGCCCTTACGGTTTTTTTGCGTATATAATACATGTATCGCGCGGTCAATAAGCGGTCAATAAAAGGTCAGAAAGCAAGAAGCCTATAACAAATAAGGCTCCGTTTTATAGCGCAACAAGTTAGACAAGTATAAGCTAATCTAATCGTCCTGCACATATATGAGCAATCAATTAGGGTCTGTAAAATAGATTGTGTAAACTCCAAAACCTACTAAAATGGAAGGAAAAGAAAGGTTGTGGAGAACACATGGGACTGTGGTTCCCAGAGACCGTCATGGCGAGTTCGAAGGAGTGGCAGAATCGCCCGTTGCAAACCGTTTACGCTGTCGTGTTCCTGGATGCAATCCACTTCAAAGTGAAGCAGGACGGCGCCATCGTGAGCAAAGCGGCTTATATGGTCATCGGCATCGATCTGGACGGCAATAAAGACGTCCTTGGCATGTGGATCGGAGAGAACGAATCCGCTAAGTTCTGGCTTAGCGTGCTACACGATCTGAAGAACCGCGGCGTCCCCAATATCCGCTGATTATCCGTTCGTGGCGTACCAACTGGGATGAACTCGCTACGTTCTTCAAGTGACGGGCCGCGTGCAAAACTGGGGCCAAATGCTGCTGCAGCTCTGCGTTTTCTTTCCAGAGCGCATCGGCCAGCATCTGCCGTAAGGGTCGATCTCCCTCTCGGGGGAGACTCTCTATAATCGAGTTTACAAAAAGTTATTGACAGACCCCAAAATAGTAAAGCATAGCAAAAAAGCCACCCTCTCGGGTAGCTTCTATCGTCGTAAAATGAGCTATGGGTAGCCGTCAAATATTTTTTAAAAATTGAATAATACGCAACCAAATTGTTGCAAGTCCAGAAGAAGAGAAAAATGCATATTGGCCGGCTCATGACCGCATCACATGAATCGTTGCGCGATTTGTACGAGGTCAGTTGCGAAGAGCTCGAGGAGGCGCTTCGCACGGCAGGCTCGCGGATGACGGGCACCGGGTTCGGCGGCTGCACCGTCTCGCTCGTGAAGGAGAGCGCCGTCTCGCGCTTCATTGAGCGTGTTGGGGAGGCGTATCAGCGGCGGACTGGCTTGACGCCTGAATTCTATGTGCGCAGTATTGGCGACGGCGTGAGGGAACAGGATTGCGGCAACAAGCTGGCAGCGGAGGGGGAATAAGCGATGGCTATACTGGTGACAGGCGGGGCCGGCTATATCGGCTCCCATACGGTCGCGGAATTGCTGGATCGCGGCGACGAGGTCGTCGTCGTCGATTCGTTGGAGACGGGGCATGCGGACGCGGTTCTCGGCGGCACGCTCCATGTCGGGGATATTCGCGACAAGGCGTTCCTGGAGGGTGTGTTCAAGCAATATAAGTTCGACGCGGTCATTCATTTCGCCGCGTACTCGCTCGTCGGAGAGAGCATGCGCAATCCGGCCAAATATTATGACAACAATGTACACGGCACGCAGGTGCTGCTGGAGATCATGCAGCAGTTCGGCGTGAAGCGGATTGTCTTTTCTTCCACGGCAGCCACGTATGGCGAGCCGGAACGGACGCCGATCGAGGAGACCTTCGCGACGAATCCGACGAATGTGTACGGAGAGACGAAGCTGACGATGGAGCAAATGATGCGCTGGTTCGACCAGGTGCATGGCATCCGCTACGTCTCGCTGCGCTACTTCAATGCCGCCGGCGCGCATGCGAGCGGCCGGATCGGGGAAGACCATCAGCCGGAGACGCATCTCGTGCCGATTGTGCTGGAGGCGGCGCTGGGTAAGCGGAGCAAGATCGCGGTCTTTGGCAGCGACTATCCGACGCATGACGGCACATGTGTTCGCGACTATATTCACGTTAGCGACTTGGCGGACGCCCATTTGCTGGCTGTCGACTATTTGCGCAAGGATGGGGCGAGCGAGATTTTCAATCTGGGCAGCGGCAACGGCTTCTCGGTTCTCGAGGTGATCCGGACGGCGGAGCGCGTGACTGGCCTGACGATTCCGACGGCGATGCACGATCGCCGGGCAGGCGATCCGGCGGTCTTGATCGCTTCCGCCGATAAGGCGAAGGCCGTGCTCGGCTGGCAGCCGAAGCGGGATACGATGGAGAAGATTATCGAGAGCGCCTGGTGCTGGCATCAAGCCCATCCGGACGGATACGCCAAATAGAGGGGGAGGACATCATGGCGAAACAGGCAACGAGCAGGAACGCAAGCCTTCCATTTGTAGCGCTATTCCTGCGCGCGGTCTGGATGCCTGGTCAGAAGGTAACGATCAAGCAGGTTGGCATCGCAGAGATCGTCTTTAACATCGTAACGGCGATTCCGCTAATCGCTGTCATCACTCCGTAGACTGCGGTAATCCGTTCCTGAATACATAATGGGTTTGCCATACCGTCGGCCGTGACGGTATGGCAAAAGACGGATTAAGTAGCCGTATAGTCAGTTATGGGGAGCCGTCAATTATTTTTTAAAAATGGAATTATACGTAACCCTATTGTTGCCGTCCATTTTTAAATTATAATTGCTCTTTATCGTTACCAATTTTAACTGACATGTGCCCCTGCATCTCAGCCTCATCAGAAGTAACTTGTACAAAATGATCGCCGGTAGAAAAAGGTTTCTCTGCATATCCTGTCCATGAATCACCCGGTGGTACAGTTTCGAACATCTTCTGTCCACCATTGTTATCTTTCTCAACGGATACTTTAATTTCCTTTTTGCCTTCGTTCTTGACCCATACTTTCACCCAGCCGTAATGCTCGGGGATTTCGAACTTTTTAGTCACTTCGACACCTGCAAAACCCTCATTATTTACTCTAAGTCGCGTATCTCGTTTGACTCGTTCTTTTTCCTCGTTGGGTTGAACCGATTCATCCAAGGTTGCCGTTGAAATTTCAGTTGTTGCAGGTGATTCTTGGGCACATGCAGTAGTCGCGCTTAAAATAGTCAATGCTGTCAGTGATGTCACTACTAGTATACGTTTCATGAACATCGCCTCCCGAAATATGGTTTAATATCTATTATATCCCTTTTCATCTTGATTTCAATAATTATTCGATAGGGTAAGCAAAAAAGTCCCTTCTCGGAAAGCTTTGTGACTGTTGTACATTGACGTGTTTTGTCATTTCACTTTTCAAAGCCCACGAAATGGGGTATACTTTACTTATCATTTTTCCCGCTCCCGTCTTGGCTCCTCTGTCTGGCGGGTGTTTTTATTTTTTTATCCATAAGCACTTTTTCCTCTCCTACTATATCTTACCTCACGTACACGTATCAGAGGGTGCTTCCTCTTATCCAATTCGGTGGATGAATTCGTTCGGCGGCGGCGCGTAGTTGGCGTCCTGGCAGATCATGAAGGCGGACATCGTTCTATGACACTTCGCAAGGGCATGGCAGGCTCGTGGATGACGGGCGCCGGGTTCGCGTCTGGTGATGAAAAGGGTTTCATAGTGAGCGGGTTTATGTTATTAATAGAGAGGGACGCCAAAATGGTAACCCTCTCACTGCGGCGCAATGCCGAGGGGGGGCGATTCTGGACGTTCGGATGTTCCGGGGATGTGCGCTGTTCGGTGGGGCTGAGAGGAATAAGGGCATTGCCTTGGCCACGCGCCCATTGGGACAGGTTGCATAGATAACCCGCCAATAATGCAGCGCTTTTAGGGAGTGTGGATAAATGGCTAAATCGTTAGGATCCAGTACGAACATTATTATTCGCTTGGAAATCGACAAAAATGTGTGCACCTTCGCGCAAATAGCAGCCGCCATCGGCGAGAGCGGAGGCGATATCGTCGCCATTGACGTCATTCGCGGTACGCCGGTATCCACAGTCCGAGATATTACAGTCAATGTATATGATGGCAGTGTCGGCGATCGGGTCGTAAAGCGATTGAAGCAGTTGCAGGGCGTGAAAGTCGTGAACGTGTCCGATCAGACATTCCTGCTCCACCTCGGGGGCAAGATCGAGATGCAGCCCAAGGTTCCGATCCGGAACCGCGACGACTTATCCCGGGTTTATACGCCGGGCGTGGCGCGGGTAAGCATGGCTATCCATGAAGATCCGTCCAGCGCGTTCACATTGACAATCAAGCGGGATACGGTGGCGGTTGTCTCCGATGGAACCGCGGTGCTCGGCCTGGGCGATATCGGTCCGATGGCAGCGATGCCGGTCATGGAAGGCAAGGCGATGCTGTTCAAGCAATTGGCGAACGTCGACGCATTCCCGATCTGTCTGGACACGCAGGATACGGATGAGATCGTGCGGACGATTCAGGCGATTGCCCCGGCCTTCGGCGGCATTAATCTGGAGGATATCTCGGCGCCGCGCTGCTTCGAGATTGAGCAGCGGCTGAAGGAGAAGCTCGATATTCCGGTCTTCCATGACGATCAGCATGGCACTGCGGTCGTCCTGCTGGCGGGTCTATTTAATGCGCTGAAGATTGTGGGCAAGAAGCTGGAGGATTGCAAAATCGTCCTCTGCGGCATCGGCGCGGCGGGTATGGCCTGCACCGATATATTGCTGGCGGCGGGCGCGAACAATATTATCGGCGTAGATCGCCACGGAGCGCTGGTCCGCAGCGGCCAGTACGAGAACGAGGCATGGTGCAGCTACGCCGCCAAGACGAATCCGAACGGAGAGCAGGGCGGCATTCAAGACGTCATCAAGGGGGCCGATGTGTTCATCGGCGTTTCGGGCCCCGGCGTGCTGAAGAGGGAGCATGTAGAGGCGATGAACGTGGATCCGATCATTTTCGCGATGGCGAATCCGACACCGGAGATCGATCCAGACGAGATCGAGGATATCGCCCGCATCATTGCAACGGGCCGCTCCGATTACCCGAACCAGATTAATAATGTGCTCTGCTTCCCGGGCCTGTTCCGCGGACTGCTGGATTGCCGTGCGTCCAAGGCGACCTATAACATGAAGCTCGCGGCCGCGCAAGCGATTGCCGAGGTCGTCTCCGAAGAAGAACTGAATGAAATGTATATCATTCCGAGCGTATTCAACCCGCTCGTTGTCCCGAAGGTGCGGGATGCGGTCGTCAATGCGGCCTATGCGGACGGCGTAGCGCGCCGCCGCGATTATCGGGAAAACACGGCAAGCAGCAGTCACTGACAGACCATGTTATTCCATGTCAAAGGAACGTTGACGGCTTCTTGACGGAAGCCATTCTCATTGGGGCGGTCATCGGCGGATTGATCGGCGTTATTTTGGTGGCGCTGGAAATTTGAAATTTGCCGACCGTCGTAACTGCGGGGATAGCTTGGTGGTACATCATGTACTCATTCTGTTCAATAGAGCGGACTACCTAAGAATCGCATGAGGTGGGAGTAATTACCAGCTACCGGATATGATGGAAGGGAAGGTGCCAGGGCAAGCTAACGATCAGGAGGTGAGCGGCATGCCGCAAAACAAAGCAGAGCGTATTCACCATCAGCAGAATCGTTCCCGTATCATGGAAAAGATTACGCCGCTGCGGCCGGATAAAGCGGTCGAGCGCGCGCCGAGTCTGAATCGAATTCCGAAGTAGAACGGCTAACCTAACTCAGCCTGACTTAACCTCCACTCAAATCTTGCATTGAAAGGAAGTGCTCATTATCGCACACAAGCAGCAGGGACATTCCAGACAAAATACGACGACCCGAACGTCCGACGCTAACAACGAAAAAGGAAAAAAGAAATAACGGCTGGTCAGCGGAGGGATAAAGATGCTCAATCTGGACAGCAGCTATGATTGTTCCTTAACGTCGCAAGATGTGCCGAAGCTCAAGTCCGAGCTGGAGTCATTGAAGCGGCAGGTGCAGACGGAAACTTCATCGAAGGAACTGCAGGAAGCCATCAATCGAGTCGAGAATCAGCTTCATTTTATCAAAAACAAATGCTCACTTCGCTAAAATGACGCACAACGAAGCGCCGCTTCCTGTTACAGGGATAGCGGCGCTTCGTTGTTGAGCCGGATAACGGGATCGATGGATGCGCACGAGAATCAGATCGCGCCCACATGACAGGGAAACGTTCAACCATTGCGCTAGCTCTTTTCAGGAGCGGCCCAACAGCAGCGACAAGATGCCCGCCGCGATCAGCGGCCCGACCGGCACGCCGCGGAACAGCGCGACGCCGAACACGGTCCCGATGAGCAGCCCGGCGACAACGGTTGGCGATTGTGTCATCAGATGCGCGCCCCGGCCGCCCAGATAGGCGACCAGCATCCCGATTGCGACGGCTAGAAGCGACTTCCAGTGCAGGAACGATTGCAGAATCGTATCCATAGACAGGGATCCGCTGGCGATCGGGGACATGACCCCGATGGTCAGAATGATAATCCCGATCGTGAGGCCGTATTTCTCTATCCAGGGGAACAGGCTCTGCAGATGGGTGACGCGAAGCAGCAGCAGGATGACCATCGCGATCGTGACGGTGGAGTTGCCGCTGATGATGCCCAGTCCAGCCAACCCCAATAAAATAAGCGATGAAATATCGATTTGCGTCATTATTGAATCGCAGCTCCTTTCATGACAGCACAAGGATAGCAAATGTAACCAAACTTGAAAATAAAGCAAGCCATCGATTCGATAAGGGGAAAGCCATGCGAGTGGTTTCCCTGCGTTATTTCAGTTCTTCGATAGAGTTGATGTCCATATAAGCCGGAACGACGAGACCGATTTTGGTGCCGTCCAGATTCGGCCCGAGATCATCGATTTGATCCTTGAATTTGTCATAATAGTCTTTATGCGTCGTTGGGAGCCATGCAGCCACAATTGCATCGAGATCCCCGTTAGCGACGCCCGTCCACATCGGACCCGCTTCAACCTGGAGCAGATCGATCTTGTAGCCGAGCTTCTCCTGCAGCACGTACGCGATGACGTTCGTGCTGGCAATCTCCGAATCCCAGGCCACATAACCCAGCTTCATCTTCTTGCCGTCTACTGGCTGTACGCCCTGGATCCACTTGTCAACCTTGTCCGCATTCGCTTCGACCCATTCTTTGGCCGCTTCTTCCGGGTTCTTGCCGTCATGAACGACAACCATCACCTGTGCCATATCGTCTGCCGTCCATTCGAACTGCTCGAGCACCTTATGTGCGTTCGGATCGTCTTCCTTCAATCCTTTCCGGGCGATCGTATGGATCTGCTCCTCTCCGCCGTAGACCCCTTTTGGATCCTCCAAATATTTCAGATCGTATTTGGCGAATTTCCAATGCGGCGTCCAGCCCGTAATTATCATCGGCTCTTGTTTCTTGATCGCTTTATCCAAGGCTACGGTCATGGCGGCGCCGGACCCCTCGATCAGCTTCCATTTATCGAGGCCGTATTCCTGGAGCGCTTTTTCGGTTGATTGCATAATCCCCGCACCGGCGTCGATGCCGACGATCTTATAATCGACGGACGCGCCTACGCTTGTCGTCTGGTTGTCGCCGGAGGAAGCTCCATTGACGTCCGCTCCTCCAGAGGGGCTGGAAGAATCGGAACAGCCTGCCAGCGTCCATCCGATCATCGCGATAAGTCCCAACAACATCCAACGTCTCGTTCGATGATGCTTCATGTAGATCACGCTCCTTGTTTTTTTGATTTATTTTTTTTGAAACTATGCTGAGAAAACCTGTCCAAAATAATAGCCAGCAGTACGACAGCAAGGCCGGCCTCGAAGCCTTGGCCGATCTTCAACTGGGTAACAGAGCGATAGACTTCGGCTCCAATCCCTTGGGCGCCGATCATGGAGGCGATGACGACCATCGACAGCGACAGCATAATCGTCTGGTTCACCCCGGCCATCAAGGTCGGCATGGCGACCGGAAGCTGCACCTTCCACAAGGTCTGCATCGGCGTGGAGCCGAAGGCGGAAGCGGCCTCTATCATGTCTGCAGGCACTTGGCGGATGCCAAGCTCGGTCAGCCGGATCGTCGGCGGCACGGCGAAGATGACGGATGCAATGACGCCAGGCACGATGCCGAGTCCGAACAGAAAAACGGCCGGAAGCAAATAAACAAAGGCAGGCATTGTCTGCATGAAATCGAGCATCGGCCGCACAATTCGGGATACGTTGTTCGAACGTCCACACGCAATTCCAAGCGGAATGCCGATAATGATAGACAATAGGGTCGATACGATGACGAGGGCCAGCGTGCTCATTGTCGGCTCCCAATAGCCGAGCGCTTCGATGATGAACAGCCCGATCAAGGTCAATAAGGACAAGGACCAGCGTCCGATCAGGAAGGCAAGCACAGTGAAGATCACAATGAAAATGTAGGCAGACGGCCAGGTGAGCAGATCGGTAATGCTTTCGACGCTGCGTTCGATTATTTTGGATAGAAATTGGAAGAACCCTTCGGCGTTCGTTCCGAGCCAGTTCACCCCCTCTTCGACCCAATTACCTATCGGCAGTCGCATGCGGCATCACCATTCCTTCCGTGTCTGTAGCAGATGTATCCTTTACGGTTGTTCCGTTCGTCCCATTCGGCACATTGCCCGCCAGCGCGCCGAGAACCGCTCCGCGCACGATCGCGCCCATCAGCTTGCCGTCCGGCTGGACGACCGCGATTGGAAGCTTGGCTTCGCCCGACAACGCGAACAGATCGTTCAGTAGCATATCCGGTGATACCGTAGGGACGTCGGTGAACATGACTTCCTGCAATGACTTGCCGCCACGTGCCGCGTCACTGGCCTGCTCGGCTGTAACGACCCCTTGAAGGGACTTATCTTTGCCCACGACGAACAGGGTGGAGATGCCGATATCCCGCATGAGTTGCAGGGCGACGCGAGGTCCCCGATCAAGGGATACCGTCTCCGGCCGGCGCATGATATGCGCTGCCGTCAGCACTCTCGATAAGTCCACTCCTTCAACGAATCGCTCCACGTATTCGTCTGCCGGATCCATCAGCATTTGTTCCGGGGTGCCAATCTGAATCAGCTTCCCGTCTTTTAATAGCGCAATTCGATCTCCGATGCGGAGAGCTTCGTCCAAATCATGGGTAATAAAAATAATGGTTTTATGCATTTTTAGTTGCAGTTCAAGGAGTTCGTCCTGCATATCCCGCCGGATAAGCGGATCGAGAGCACTGAATGCTTCATCCATCAGCAGAACATCCGGATCATTGGCCAGCGCTCTGGCCAGTCCGACCCGCTGCTGCATGCCGCCGCTCAATTCGTCAGGATATTTCTGCTCCCAACTGTCGAGTCCGACCAATCCGAGAGCTTCCCGCGCCTTACGGTAACGTTCTTCCTTCGCTATGCCTTGGATTTCGAGTCCGTATGCGGCATTATCGAGGACGGTCCGATGAGGGAAGAGCGCGAACTTCTGGAACACCATGCTGATCGTCTTCCTGCGAACTTCCCGCAGCTCCGACTCGTTCAGCTTGGAGATGTTCCGATCTTTCAACCAGATGCTTCCGTCCGTCGGTTCGATAAGGCGATTCAACATTCGTACCAGCGTGGACTTCCCACTGCCGGAGAGGCCCATAATAACAAAGATTTCGCCTGGATCGACGGAGAAAGAGACCTGATTGACGGCAACAGTCGCTTGTTTTTCTGTGGCGAGCCGTTCCCGGGACCACCCTTGCTTCAGCAGAGTGAGCGCGCGCTGCGCTTGTGGACCGAATATTTTGGTCACTCCGTTGACTTTAATGATAGACAATCGTTTCACCTCTCATATCTTGCCCGAATTCGTTTTCCAACACTTTCTATTGTAACCTTTGAAAATTTTCAACAACAACCTTTAAAACCGTTTGTAAATTACGTTCAGTAAAAACTGTACAAACTTATGCTGTCATATGCTCATCTTTCCTAAAGAATGCTGACCTATCCGGTCCTTTACTTTTGAATCTATCTCTCATACAATGTTCGATGACGCCTTGTACCGTTAGGAGATACGGGATTGCCGAGCCGTCCCGAGTCGACCTCATCTTCCTCTATCATAATCAATAACTACGGTATCATTCAAAAGGAGTCGAAATAATTAGCAGCAGCCAGGTTCGGCACAGGAGGAATAAGCACATGGCAACGTTCGCGCAGTTGATGCAGGAACAACAAGGGGCGGTGGAAAAAGCTCGCAATCGTGTCATAGAAGCGATCGGTCAAAATATGGACCTATACGGAATGACTCAATCCGTTGGCCATTTGTACGGATTGTTATTTTTCAGCGATCATCCGATGACGCTGGATGAGATGGGCAAGGAAATGAAAATGAGCAAGACGAGCATGAGCACAGGGGTGCGAACGCTGGTGGATATGAAGATGGTGCACAAGGTTTGGGGGAAAGGTACGCGGAAAGACTTGTATGAAGTGGAGCCGGACTGGTACCAGACCTTCGCCGATTATTTCGGCATCAAGTGGCGCAAGGCCATCGAAGTGAACTTATCCGCTATCCGGCGTTCTAGGCGAGAACTGGAGAACTTGCTCGCGGCGTATAGCGAGGACGACACGCTGCGCGGCATCGTTCAGGCGGATATTGCCAAGATGCAGGAAGCGGAGCATTATTACGACTGGCTGGATCAACTCATCAATGCATTGGAGAGCGGCGAGATTTTTCGCTTCATCCCGAAGCCGGGAGCTCCTGAATAATTATATGGTTTTCATATCTGCACCAAGGTCAGCACGGCGAAGAAATGAGCCACCGAACCGGCAAGCACGAATAAATGCCAAATCATATGATGAAACGGAAATCCCCGCCACACATAAAAAACGGTGCCTGCCGTATAAAGCAGCCCTCCCGTAACGAGCAAGATGAACCCGGTTCCGGGCATAGCCGTCGACAACGGGTTCCAGGCCCATACGATGATCCAGCCCATGCCGATATAAAGGAAGGTCGATAGGAAGAGAAAGCGCTTCGTGAAGAAGGCTTTAAATACGATTCCCGCCACGGCCAGCGTCCAGATGACCGCGAACAGGCTCCAGCCCAGCCTCTTCGGCAATGCGATCAGGACAAACGGAGTATAGGATCCGGCAATAAAGACATAGATCGAGGCGTGATCGAACGTCTCGAACAGATCCTTTACCTTGCCTTCGGGGAAGCTGTGCACCAAGGTCGACGACGTATAGAGCAGCAGCATGGACATGCCGTAAACCGTAAAACTGACGACGTGAATCGGTTCGCCGTACAATGAGGCGAAGACGATAAGCAGGGTCAAAGCGGCAACGCTGAGAATGGCGCCGATGCCATGGGTAATGGCGTTGGCGATCTCTTCACCCCGCGTATAGGTATGCGTATTGGCCATAATGATTCCTCCTCTCTGCCCGCTAGTATTCGATACCTTTATTGTATAAGACGATGGGGGCATCTGCAAATCCCTTGGGAGCAGGGGAAGGCAATGCGAAGGAGTGTCAAGCATTGCGGCGGCAGACGTGGATGGATAATGTCAAAATACATAAAATAGGAAGGGCGAAAAGATCAGCCATGGCGGATTTTTGTATGCGTTTCCAGGACGGTGCGATTTCACCTTAGCACCGTGCTCAGACCATGAATTAATGGTACAATAAGGGAAATTCTACCTGGAAAAGGAAGGAGAAACATCGATGAAAAAAGAACAAATGGATCGAATTCATACGGGAAAGGGCTTTATTGCAGCGTTGGACCAGAGCGGCGGAAGCACGCCAAAGGCGCTGCTGCAGTATGGCATGAAGGAAGACCGCTATTCCAATGACGAAGAGATGTTCGAACGGGTTCACGAAATGAGAACGCGGATTATGAAAAGTCCGGCATTTGATTCGAAATATATTTTGGGTGCCATTTTGTTCGAGAATACGATGGATCGCATGATTGATGATCAATTTACCGCCGATTATCTGTGGGAAAAGAAAGGCATTGTTCCTTTTTTGAAGGTCGATAAGGGACTGGCCGAGCTTGAGAATGGCGTTCAGCTGATGAAGCCACTCCCGGATTTGAACGAACTGTTGCAGCGGGCGGTGGATAAGCATATTTTTGGGACAAAAATGCGTTCGGTGATTAAAGAAGCTAACGCGGAAGGAATTCGAAACGTAGTCGAGCAGCAGTTCGGAATCGGCACACAAATCTTGTCGATGGGACTCGTTCCGATGATTGAGCCTGAGGTCGATATTAATAGCAAGGATAAGCAACAAGCGGAGCAAATCTTGAAAGATGAGCTCCTCAAGCAACTATCAGCTCTGTCTCAGGACGTAAGAGTTATGCTGAAGCTATCCATACCGACTGAAGATAATTTTTATCGCGAGTTGATCGAGGAGCCGCATGTTCTCAGGGTTGTCGCTTTGTCGGGTGGATACGCTCAAAGGGAAGCCAATGAAAAACTGGCCCGGAATCACGGCGTAAGCGCCAGCTTTTCACGTGCCTTGTCAGAGGGATTGAGAGCCCAGCAGACAGATGAAGAATTTAATGCGATGCTGTCCCGCTCCATTCAATCCATTTACGAATCATCCATCACCTGATATTTATCGCATCATACGGTTTCTGTCAGCCTCTCAAATGCGAACGCTCCAAAAAAATCGCCCCATCCCGTAACGAGGAGAGGCGATTTTTTGCGTTCGTCCTGGAATGGACACCAGAAACCTATATTGGACGCGATCATGTTCGAGAATACGATGGAAAGGATCGCATAAACTTGAGGGAGGTGTTCAACGGAAGGCAGCCTACCCCAAATTTCAACAATGGGTTGCAGCAGCGTGCGGTGGATACGCAAGACAATTGCAATCGAATCTATTTTGGTGGTATATTATGGATGATACAAGTCGAACTTTGAAGAGTAAGGAAGGGTGAATAATGAGAATCTTCAAATATTGCATGTTGATTTGTGCATGTTTTTTATTCGTAAGCTGTTCTCATGATGAGAGAAAAAACATAATTACCATTTCGCATCTAAAAGAAGACTCATTTGATTACATGGTTGATGTAAGCGAAGTAAAAGCAACCTCTATAAGCTTTTATATTGATTACTACAAGAACGGTACGCTGTTGGAAAAAAGAGAAGAAATAACCGGGCATCCCATCGATAATAATAATCAAGCTTTCATCTATTTTCATTTTATGGATACAGAAAAAAATGGAAAAAAAGATTACTGGATATGGGAATCTAAAATAGAAAAAAAATATGGACAAAGCGAAAAAACAATTTCCGAATATAAAAAGAGTACGACAACTAGCTATAAAAAAACATTTATCCCCCAGGTAAGTATTGGAAAAGATGACATTGCAACCATTGGTTATATCGAAGGGAAGAATAACGACGAATTATATGTACTGCGTTGTATAATCAATTAATAAGTAAAAACAGCCCATTTCTTAGCTAAGAAATGGGCTGTTGATTTATTGCCATCCCGTTATATCTTGCTGTGCAACCGTAACCCCGCTCGGCTCTTTAAATTCAAACGAACCTTGATACGTATCTTTGAACAAGCCTTTTTTATAAATTTGGAAAGTATAAAGATTATAATTAGGAAAAAGATACAGCCTATACGTTTTCCCTTTAGGAACCTTTACTTTATATTTTCCTGAATATTCCTGTCCTTCAACCCATGTTGCTCCTAACTTTGATGCCATGCTCACCCCTGAAATTCCAAAATTGCCAGAAAGTTCAGAACTCATCGTAGAGGATAAACTAACTTTTTCATTCATCTCCATTTCACCAGGTCCTGTAAATGTTTTTTTTGCTTTTACATTCCCACCTATCTCTTGATGACTAGCATCTTTTATATAATAATCATCAATAGATCTACGTTGACGCAAAGTAGGTTCATTTTTTACAAATTCGCATCCTCCGATTATGGCATCGAAATGAAAATTCAAAACAGGTGCGTGATCTTTCTGCAAGCGGATATGCGGAAGTATGTTCGGGGCGCGACAGTACAAGAAGGCGAGTTCAGAAATGAAAATGATTTCAAAATGACGTCATAAATGACTGAATATCGCCAATACGCTTTTATATATTGCATAATATAAATTTATATTATACATTAATTCGTAAGGATAAAATATGCAGCTTTTTGTGGGGATGAATCAAGAGCTTGGCAGTAGTGGAATGGGGAGGATCACCGTGATTGCGAAAAATCAGGAAAGTATTCAATTGGCCGGTTTGCATGTGGACGAATCTTACAGAAATATGGCGATTGCCAAGCTTGTGGAGTCCGCTCTTCGTAACGGAGAAGCACATCTGACTTCGACAGGCGCGCTGCAAGTCACGACAGGAAAATATACGGGACGTTCCCCGAAGGATAAGTTCATTGTGAGGGAGCCGAGCACGGATGACCCTATTGCTTGGGGGGATGTGAATCAAGCTTTCACTCCCGAACAATTCGATTCGCTATATCACAACACGATCAAGTATATGAGGAGCCGCAAGCTATTCGTGTTCGACGGCTATGCAGGCGCAGACCGGGCATATCGCCTGCCTGTCCGGTCTATTAATGAATATGCGTGGCAAAATTTATTTGCTCACCAGTTGTTTATCCGCCCTGCAGCAGATGAATTGTTATCCTATAAACCTGAATTTACCGTGATTGCGATGCCCGACATGAAGGCGGATCCGGCTGTGGATGGCACAAATTCCGAGACCTTCATTGTCATTTCCTTCGAAAGAAAGACGATCCTGATTGGCGGAACACACTATGCGGGGGAGATTAAGAAATCGATCTTCAGCGTGCTGAACTATTTGCTTCCCTTCCGCGGTGTAATGCCGATGCACTGTTCGGCGAATGTAGGGGAGGCTGGGGATACAGCGTTATTTTTCGGATTATCGGGAACAGGCAAGACGACATTGTCCGCTGACCCGGGCCGCAGCTTAATCGGGGATGACGAGCATGGCTGGTCCGATACAGGCGTGTTCAACTTCGAAGGCGGCTGCTATGCCAAATGCATTGGGCTGTCGCAGGAGAAAGAGCCGCAAATTTGGAATGCGATCCGATTCGGATCCGTCCTAGAAAACGTGTGGATTGACACGGCAACGGGCGAGGCGGACTACCATAATAATGAATGGACGGAGAACACGCGAGCCGCTTATCCGATTGATTATATTCAAGGCTCGAACATCTCCGGAACTTCGGGCCATCCGAAGGTCATTATCTTTTTGACCGCAGATGCTTCCGGGGTACTGCCTCCGGTATCCAGGCTGACGAAGGAGCAGGCGATGTATCACTTTCTGTCCGGCTATACCTCCAAGCTGGCGGGTACGGAACGCGGCGTAGTCGAACCGGAAGCCACATTCTCGACATGCTTTGGAGCGCCCTTCCTTCCGTTGAGACCGAATGTGTACGCGGACATGCTCGGCGATAAAATAACGAAGCACGGCGTGAAAGTTTATTTGGTCAATACAGGTTGGAGCGGCGGTCCTTACGGGATTGGCAAGCGAATGAATCTGATGTATACAAGAGCGATGGTCAAGGCGATTATCAATGGAAGTATCGAGAAGTCGTCCTTCACTCCTCATTCTGTATTCGGCATACTTATCCCTGATGTGGTACCGTTCGTTCCCCATGAACTGCTCGATCCGCGGAACGTATGGGGGGATAAATCAGCCTATGATCGAAAGGCGGAGCAGTTGGCGCAGCTCTTTGCGCAAAATTTTGAAAAATTCAGCGGTGTAGCGGACGCAATCAAGTGTGCCGGACCGCAGCGAGGGAATATGTCATAGGAAAAAGGGCGGCGACATACCTTGAAAGTGATGTTTATCGGTCAGGAAAACGATGAAGTTGACGGCTTGAACAACTGCATCACGGTGTAACTGTCGTGGAAGGAGGTTGTCAGGATGTCCTGTCAGGAAGAAGGTGTACTCGCCGTCGGTTCCGGTCCATTTCTGCACTCCCTTGTTGAATCATGGTATGAATCCGGATTATCCAAGCTCACGGTATTCGTAACCACCAACTTGGAGGAGCCTGCAAATACGGCTGAACTTGCGAAGCTGCGGGAGCATGCGCTTCGCGGCGCCGAAGAAGCTTCGCTGCATATTGTGGCCGCAACCGAAGACAAAGATCCGGAGTGGAGGACGATCATTCAGCCGTTTTCATTTCTTTTGTATGTGTCGCAGCATGGCGATGTGGAAGAGCTGCGGAAGCTTCAGCATGCCTGTATCGCAGAGCAAAAATCGATGATTCCTGCCGTAGTCTTACAAGGAAGGGGGATGGCAGGCCCGCTGCTTCATCCTAACGGGGAGGGGCGGTGGGAGTCGGCATGGCGGGGCATCCATTCGACCGTGTTCCCCGAGGTGCGTAAGCCGCAGAGATTTTCCGCTGCGGCTGTAGCCATCTTATCGAATCTGCTCGTGCATGAATGGCAAAAAGCGATCACGGAAGAAAAAGAAACGGACGGCAGAAATCAATGTTATATCCTCGACCCGGACACGTTAACGGGAATCTGGCATCCCATTCGCCCGCATCCTGTGGTCTCCGGGGTCGAGACGGCCCGCCTGGTGGAAAATTTCGAGCTTCGTCTGGAAAAAAGTCATGAACCTGCGGATACGGAGGAATGGTTTACTTGTTTCAACCGCTTGACTTCCGCGGCTACAGGCATTTTTCATGCATGGGAAGAGGCGGATTTAATCCAGCTTCCGCTGGCGCAGTGTCTTGTTCAACCGGTTGACCCGCTGTCGGAAGGGCCTGCACAGCTTTTGCCGCCTATCATCCGCAGCGGACTGACGCATGAAGAGGCGCGGCGGGAGTCGGGACTGGCGGGACTGGAAGCCTATGCCGCCCGCCTGATGCCGCTGCTCTTCCCCGGATGGCTCTCCTCTCAGCGGGAGGACATCGGCATCGGGGCAGGGTTCTCCATCGCCGAAGCGGTTGAACGGGCGTTCAGAGCGTGTCTAGCCACAGCATGGAGCAAGCGGATGCGAATGCTTGCTGATAAGAAGCTGGCCGTGACGCATATTGAGTATGGGCAGATCGAAGATGTCCGCTGCCGATATTATTTACAAGCGCTGCACATAACAGAGGGGGGAACTCAGCTTGCCGTCGGCGAGCCGCTGCTCGGTTGTCCGGTCGTGTGGGTTCGCTCCGGTTCCTCGTGGCATGGCAGCGCAGATCTTGACCTCACCCTTGCGCTTCGCCAGTCCTTGCAGAAGGCGTTGACGAAGACGGCGGGCGTTGCCTCTTCTTCTGTCAGGTGGAAGGAGGATAAGGCGCAAGACATCATGGTGTCCAATAGCGCTCCGCCCAAGCATGCGTCATGGCTGTTAGGGGCTGTTCAGAGATTGAACCAAGGCCATCAACGCCTTGAGGTATTCGATATGCGGAGTGAATTTTTTCTGGGCACGGGACCGTTCGTGATATATGGAGTGCGACTCGGAGAGGAGGAATCCCCTTGAGTTCGGTCGTTATCTTTGGGGAGGGGATGCTTGCGGACATGGTGTGCCGACGTTTATCCGGCTTCTCCGTAGTCCGCAGATCGGATCGCAGCAAAGGTATTCCAGACGACGCAGAGCTGGTATTGGTGCTGCAGGAACAAGATAGCTCTGACTTGCATCTTGAAGCGGATGCGGCGTTGCGGCCGTTCGGCATTCCTTGGTTATGCGCTTATGTATTTTTGGGAGAAGGGGTGGTAGGGCCGCTCATGCGCCCGGGAACGACCGGATGCTTCCAATGTGCAGAAATGCGGCTTTCTTTGGCGGGAAGCAACCGCAAAGAGGCCAAGGAAATGCTGATGAGGCTGGTCATGCCGGATGATGTCCCTCCTTGTGCGGCACAGATATCCCCGGTGGAATTTCGTTATATGGCGCATATTATCGCGGAGGAAACGGGGAAAGTTCTGCGGGGCGGTAAAGCGAATTCGGAAGGTCATATCTATATCATCAACTTCCGCAATTTGAGCAGCACCCTCCATTACGTCCTGCCCAATGGGACTTGTCCGGTCTGTGGCCGCTTGCCGGATGATTCGCCGGAAGCGGCAGAAATCACGCTTAGGCCGTCACTTACGCTTCAGAACAGCTACCGCTGCCGCTCGATGAGCGAATTGCGGGAGTTCTTGTTCCAGGATTATTGGGACAACCGCACCGGGATCTTGAATGACAAGAAGCTCGATCTCGTATCTGCCTTTGCCGGGGCGGTCGTCAATCTTCCCTTAGGCTACTATAACGAGGTGACGGGGGGCCGTGCGCATTCGTATGCGGATAGCCTGCTCGCAGCTATATTGGAGGGGTTGGAGCGATTTTGCGGAACGACGCCCCGCGGCAAGCGAACGGTGGTGTTCGACAGCTATTCCCGTCTTAAGGATGCGGCGATGGATCCGTCCACAGTGGGGTTCCATGCGAAGGAGCAATTCGAACTTTCGGATTTTTCGTTCACGCCGTTCGATCCCGAATCTCCGATGGAATGGGTGTGGGGATATTCGTTCCTGCGGGAACGTCCCATCCTCGTTCCCCATCTGTTGGCTTATTACAGCTTGGGCTACGGAGAGGGCTTTGTATATGAAACCTCCAACGGGTGCGCGGTAGGAGGAAGCTTGGAAGAGGCGATTTTGTACGGGATTTTCGAGGTGGTCGAGCGAGATTCCTTCCTGATGACCTGGTATGCGAGACTGCCTGTTCCGCGGCTCGATCCGGACTTGCCGGGAGACGGGGAACTGTCGCTGATGTTCCATCGTTTACGGGCAGTCACGGGATATGAGGTGTTGTTATACAATACGACAATGGAGAACGGAATTCCGAGCATATGGGCGATAGCGAAGGGAGGGGCAGAGCATCAGGTGAACCTGGTCTGTGCCGCAGGGGCTCATCTCGATCCGATCCGGGCGGCCAAGGGCGCCATCCATGAGCTCTCGGGCATGATCTCGATGACAGAAGAGCGATGGAGGAAGCGAAAGCAGGAATCGGAATCCATGTTCGAGAATTCATTCCAGGTGCAGCAAATGGAGGATCATGCCCTGTTGTACAGCCTGCCGCAAGCGGAGGAAAGACTTCAATTTTTACTGGACGAACGGGACCCTGACCGAACCTTCGCCGAGGAGTTCCCTTCCGTGCCGGCGCATAAAGATTTGACGGATGATTTACAACGGGTTCTTCAGGTGTTTCGCCGCCTTCAGATGGATGTGATTGTCGTCGATCAGTCGTCAAGCGAGACGCTGCGCAACGGGCTGCACTGTGTGAAAGTGTTGATTCCGGGAATGCTGCCGATGACGTTCGGACATCATCTGCGCCGCTTGGAGGGCCTTGACAGGGTCCTGGAAGTACCGATGAAGCTTGGGTACGTCCAGCGCCGACTGACGCCGCAGGAGCTTAACCCTTATCCGCATCCGTTCCCGTAGAGGTGTCCAATCTCTGAACTGCCTCCATTCATACAAATAAACATGCTCAGGGAGGGAGGATTTCACTATGGGATGCTTAGGTGGAGTAGAAAGCTGCAGCTGTGCGGGTTTGTTTACAAGCGTTGGCGTCATTCTCGTCCTTTTCATTCTGTTGGTCATTATTTCTCGTGCCTGTCTCTACTAATTACTAATTCAGTGGCACACTCTCTTGACTCCTCGGTTGACAAGCGATTGAGCTATGGACAGCGGTAAGGATGCCGCCTCCCTGACTGCGGCCAGGGAGGCGATCACTCCAATTTGGGCAACGATCGGAACATGCCAGCCATGGCATGTTTTTGGCGTGTGGACGATGCCACTTAGGCCGAAGCTCACCGCTGTGTCGCTTCCATCGTCAGCCCAATGTCCCGCATCTGATTGACGCCATGCACCATTTCCTTCTCCGATAGGCGAGGGAAATAAAAGTATGCGCCGTAACGGATGGAGCTGGAGGACGTATCCTGCACACTCGTGTCCGGCCATCGAACCCCGGCTTCCAGGCAGTGGGGCGGAAGCAGATGTATTGTTCAGCCGGGCCGCGCCACCATCCGAATAGACTTAGCCCTGCATCCCCCTCGATCCATGCAAACCACGATGAGAGGCGAGCGGTCAACAGTTCACGCAGCAGCCTGAACTTCTGGCCGTATACTCTTTTCATCCTACGCAGATGCCGTTCATATTGACCGCTGTTCATCCAGGCAGCCAACGTGCGCTGCTCCAGCAAGTTGCTTTTAGCGAATTGCGCTCGGAGGCCCAGGCCAGTAATTGCTGCCGCCGCTCCAATGTCAGTACGGAGCCTGTAGGGAACTGGCGGTTCGGAGTGACCATGAGCAGCTTAGCGTCCCAGTCGTCCGGAATAATCCCATGCCCGTCGACGGGAGCATGGACACAGATTCCGCCTATGCCCTGAAATGCTCTGGCCGCTCCCGCATAGCCCGGATTCTCCATGACAATCCGGTCTCCGGGATTGAGCAGCAATTGGGCGGCAAGGGCGATCGCTTGCATGGATCCATTGAAGACCGCGATGCGGCTCGCATCGGCTGCGATTCCACGGACCCGCCTGACATAGTGGGCAATGCTGTCACGCAGACCGGCATCCCCGAGAGTTGAATGGCCGGTATGCTGATGCTCGCTGCTGGCGAGCAATCTGGCCTCTGCATATAAGCAGCGATTCCATTCCTTTACCGGGAACCAGTGCGAGTCGGGGCCAAATGCTTGGAAATCGACCATCCTTCTTGCTTCCTCATGATGGTCGTCCGATTGTCTTCCTTTTGGGTGTAGAGATGGTAAGGTATATGAAATTGCATGTCGGCATCTTTTCTTGAATGGTCTAATAAAATAAATGTAAATTGGACCTTTTTTATTGTCAATAAGTGTTGTAAGCTGGATCCTAAATAAAAAGATGTCAGGGCGAAGCCAGAGGGAGAAGAGCGTATGCGCAGACAAGAATTTGAAATGATGGACAGGGAGGAGACGGAACAATTTTTACAGGAGATGAGCTTCGGCATCCTGGGAACGATACATCCGGATGGCTGGCCGGAGCTTACTCCGCTTAATTTTGTTTATCATAAGGAGTGCTTGTATTTCCATGGCAGCGTGGCCGGACAAAAAATAAAAAATATAAAAGCCGACCAGAGAGTGACGTTTGCCGTAGCCAAAGAATACGCCATCGTCCCGTCCTATTTTACAGATCCGGAGCTGGCTTGCCCGGCGACCGCTTTTTTTAAGTCCGTGCTTATTAAGGGGCATGCGGAAATTTTGACGGATCTTACGGAAAAAGCGGAGGCGCTATCGGCATTTATGCGCAAGCTTCAGCCGGAAGGGGGCTATGCGCCGATCGATCCGGAAGACCTGGCTTATACCGGGTGGATCACAAGCACCTCCGTTGTCCGGATCACGGTTCATGACCTGTCAGCCAAGTATAAATTCGGCCAAAACATGAAACCGTCCGCTTACGAAAAAGTCACCGCCGGCTTGCTTGCGCGGGATAAGGGGCTGGACCGGGACACCGTGGCCCTGATGGAAGCCTTGTGTCCGCATCATCGAAAAAATGGCGGCGACTAAGAAATAAGCAAGGCGGAGGAAAACGGATAGCGAGATAGAAGGTAGCATTTCCGAATCGGACGGATTGCTCTGAGCTATGTCCAGCGTCGGTCAGGCCTCCATTCCCGCAGGAAAGTGGACACCGGAGCTGGCTCTGGTCATCGAAGAGAAGCTTCAGGCCACCTGGTCTCCCGAGCAGATCATGGAGCGGCTGCGTCAGGAGGGACAAGCGATGAAAACGCCAATGGCTTGTCCCCAAAGGGACGGATTTCGCCCAGATTACAGATGAGAAGGGCGCCTTACGAGGAAGCGTTGACAATGAATATCAGTTGTAACTATAATGGTTGCATGAAAGGGTGAGCCAGATGAAGATAAGCAGCCGGTTTAGTATGGCTGTTCATATATTGTCCTTGCTGACGCTGGAGCCGCAAGCTCATCATACCTCCGAATGGCTGGCCAGTAGCGTGAACACGAATCCGGTCGTAATTCGCAGAGTGACCTCCCAGTTGAAGAAATTCGGTCTCGTGTCAGTCCGCACCGGTACAGGAGGGGCCACCTTGGTGCATCCGGCGAGTGAGATAACGCTCCTCGATGTGTACCGTGCTGTTGAAGCGGTAGAGGAAGGGGAATTGTTCGGCATGCATGAGCATCCGAATCCGCAGTGTCCGGTCGGCGCCAATATCGAAACGGTGCTGCAGCTCATCATGTCCCGGGCGCAGTCCGCGATGGAGCATGTGCTGGAAGAGATTACACTGGAGCAGGTCGCCCTTAATCTGAAAATGAACAGCAATGCGGAAGAAAATAAAGCTTGAGACATGGAATGTTAGCCGACATGTATGGCGGAACCGGATGGCCCTATACATGTCTTTTTGTTTATTTTGCCGATGGTGAAATATAGGTCTAAATACCCGTTTGCATCCTCCTAAGCATATGGATATTAATTATTTTTCGAATCATCACGATATATGTATATACGTATATATATGTGTGTGGTACTATGGATTTTCATGAGGTAGAAATACGGAATTTAGTAAAAACGGTTATCCGCCGGTTCGTGATGGATGAAGACGCCCGTATTTTTTCCTGCTTACATCTTAGGGGGGCAAACGAATGAGAAATAAGAGTTTACTATTTAAATCGGTGTTGGTGCTGTCCACGCTTATTGTGGTCATGTCGTTGGTGTTTACCAGCTTTAGCTATATGTCCGAACGAGGCATCTATTATGATGAGTTGTTAAATGTACATACCTCGCTTAATAAGCAAATTAACTTGGAAGCAGAAGCAATTGCCGAGGCAGAGGACAAAATGAAAACGATGAATTATGACCAGTATATGGAAGAGGAAAAGATGATCTGGATCCAGGAGAATCTGGAGAGCATGATTCGCGAGGGGTATATCTCTAATACCTATCTGGTGAAGCCGGATCTAATCGAGAAAGACGGAATAGTGTATACAACAGTCATTCAGGCCAACAATAATATGATTGAACATAGCAACAAGCCGCTGAGCGACATGGATGTGCCGAAAGCGTTCGTCCAGGCTTTTTATGACATGGAGAAAGATGGTGTCGGTATCTCTAAGGTATATACTGATTCCATGGGCAGATGGCTAACGGTACTATCTCCTATTGTTGATGATCAAGATAACATTCTCGCGATCTTGGGCGTCGATTTTAACTATTCGAAAATAAACCGTGATCTGAATCAGATGATGTGGAGAAATATTGCCGTCGGAGCCGTGACCGGCCTTACGTTTATTCTTCTTGCCGTGTGGCTCATCCGCAAGACAACCCGTCCGTTGAATGAATTGGCGCAATTGGCCAAGCGGGCGGCCAAGGGAGATTTGACGGTTCAGATTCCGGTTCATTCGCAGGATGAGATCGGCGTGCTGTCATCCAGCTTCAATGAAATGATGTCCGATATCCGCGAGCTGATCGGAAGCATGAAGGAGACGACGAGCCATGTCACGGAGGCTTCGAACCATCTGACCGATATTTCGCAGCAGACGGCGCAATCGACGCACGAGATCTCGAGCGCCATTCAAGAGGTAGTTGCCGGTTCGGAGACGCAACTGACGGGAACGGAAGAGAGCAAGGTTGCAATGGGAGAGATGGCCATCGGCATCCAGCGGATTGCGGAATCCGCATCGAACGTGTCCGAGTACAGTGTAGAGGCCACTATGGCTGCAAAGCAAGGGAATGAAGTCGTTCAGCAGACGATCACGCAGATGCACAGCATTCACGCATCTGTGAATGAGTCGGTCACGATGGTGCGGAAGTTGGCCCAGCAATCCAATGAGATCGAGCAAATCGTATCAGCCATCGGTAATCTCACCAAGCAAACCAATCTGTTGGCATTGAACGCCTCTATTGAAGCGGCCCGCGCCGGCGAGCATGGCCGGGGCTTCGGGGTCGTCGCGAAGGAAGTAAGATCGCTTGCCGAGCAAGCGAAGGAATCGACGGAGCAGATCGCGGAGCTGCTGCAATCCGTCGTAGCCAGCACAAGGCAAGTGGCCGGTACGATGGAATCGGCAGCGGCAGATGTGCAGGAAGGGACTCAAATTGCGCAGGTGGCCGGGGAGACCTTCCAGAAGGTATGGAATTCCATCCAGGACGTATCGGATCAAATGCAAGAAGTGTCCGCGGCTTCGCAAGAAATGTCTGCCGGCAGCGAGCAGGTTGCCGCCGTGATCGAAAACTTGGCCAAGATCGCGAAGAGCGCTTCCGAGAGCTCGCAGAGCGTGGCAGCCTCCTCCAAGGAACAGCGGGCTATTGTTGAAGAGATTGCCGATTCTGCAGCGGTGATGAACGGCAAAATGAAAGAGTTGGATCAGGAAATGAAGAAATTTACCATCTAATTCGCAGCTCGAAATAAAGAAGAAGAAAAAACACAAACCTCCGTAAAAGAAGAAATATATCTTTCGGAGGTTTGTGTTTATTTTTTACTGCGACGATTACAGAAGCGGAACGTAAACTGAGGGGATGTGTAATCGGATCTCGTAGGTCTAAATACCCATTTGCACTCTCCTAAGCATAAGGATATAAATTATTTTTCGATTTATCACGATATATAGTATGGATCTATGGATTTTCATAAGGCAGAAATACGGAATGAGTAAAAAAGGGTTATTAATCCGCCGGTTCGTGATGGATGAAGACGCCCGTATTTTTTCCTGCTTACATCTAAGGGGGCGAACGAATGAGAAATAAGAGTTTACTATTTAAATCGGTGTTGGTGCTGTCCACGCTTATTGCGGTCATGTCGTTGGTGTTTACCAGCTTTAGTTATTTGTCCGAACGAGGCATTTATTATGATGAGTTGTTAAATGTATATACCTCGCTTAACCAGCAGATTAGCTTGGAAATAGAAGCAATTGCCGAGGCAGAGAACAAGATGAAAACAATGGGTTATGACCAGTATATGGAAGATCAAGAGATGACCTGGATCCAGGAGAATCTGGAGAGTATGATTCGCGAGGGGTATATCTCTAATTCCTATCTGACTAAGCCGGATTTAATCGAGAAAGACGGAATTGTGTATTCGGCACTCATTCAGGCCAACAATAATATGATTGAACATAGCATCAAGCCGCTTTTCGAAAAGGATGTGCCGAAAGAGTACGTCCAGGCTTTTTATGACACAGAGAAAGATGGTATCGGTATTTCTTCGGTATATTCCGATTCCATGGGCAAATGGATAACGTTATTATCTCCCATTGTTGATGACCAAGGTGAAACTATCGCGATCTTTGGCGTCGATTTTAACTATTCGAAAATAAACCGCGATCTGAATCAGATGATGTGGAGAAATATAGCCGTCGGAGCCGTGACCGGCATAGCTTTTATTCTTCTTGTCATGTGGCTTATCCGCAAAACAATCCGCCCGTTGAATGAACTGGCGCAAATGGCCAAGCGGGCGGCCAAGGGCGATTTGACGGTTCAGATTCCGGTCCATTCGCAGGATGAGATCGGCGTGCTGTCATCCAGCTTCAATGAAATGATAACCGATATCCGCGAGCTGATCGGAAGCATGAAGGAGACGACGGGCCATGTCACGGAGGCTTCGAACCATCTGACCGATATCTCGCAGCAGACGGCGCAATCGACGCACGAGATTTCGAGCGCCATTCAAGAGGTAGTTGCCGGTTCGGAGACGCAACTGATGGGAACGGAAGAGAGCAAGGTTGCGATGGGAGAGATGGCCATCGGCATCCAGCGGATTGCGGAGTCGGCATCGAACGTGTCTGAGTACAGTGTAGAGGCCGCTAAAGCCGCGAAGCAAGGGAATGAAGTCGTTCAGCAGACGATCACACAGATGAACAGTATCCACGCTTCTGTGGATGAGTCGGTCACGATGGTGCGGAAGCTGGCCCAGCAATCCAATGAGATCGAGCAAATCGTATCGGTCATCGGCAATATCACCAAGCAAACCAATCTGTTGGCATTGAACGCCTCTATTGAAGCGGCCCGCGCCGGTGAGCATGGCCGGGGCTTCGGGGTCGTCGCGAAGGAAGTAAGATCGCTTGCCGAGCAAGCGAAGGAATCGACGGAGCGGATTGCGGAACTGCTGCAATCCGTCGTAGCCAGCACAAGGCATGTGGCCGGTACGATGGAATCGGCAGCGGCAGATGTGCAGGAAGGGACTCAAATTGCGCAGGTGGCCGGGGAGACTTTCCAGAAGGTATGGAATTCCATCCAGGACGTATCGGATCAAATACAAGAAGTGTCCGCGGCTTCGCAAGAAATGTCTGCCGGCAGCGAGCAGGTTGCCGCCGTGATCGAAAACTTGGCCAAGATCGCGAAGAGCGCTTCCGAGAGCTCGCAGAGCGTGGCAGCCTCCTCCAAGGAACAGCGGGCTATTGTTGAAGAGATTGCCGATTCCGCAGCGGTGATGAGCGGCAAAATGAAAGATCTGGATCAGGAAATGAAGAAATTTACCATCTAATTCGCAGCTCGAAATAAAGAAGAAGAAAAAACACAAACCTCCGTAAAAGAAGAAATATATCTTTCGGAGGTTTGTGTTTTTTTACTGTGCAGAAGCTGCAAGCAGAGACGATTTTTCCGCCATAGCGGAAGAGGTCATTTTTTGCTGGAGCCCGCCATACCGCAACGAGGATAGAGGCGTGTTCCATTTGATCCCGCCGCCGCCGTGAACTCGTTGTATAATATAGGTATCATGGCAAGGAGGAACTTATCACGTGACATTAATTAATCAACTGACGAATCAGGACGAGTTTATCGGCTTTTACTTGTTGAAGGAACTGGAGGTGAAGAAGACGAACGGCAATCCGCCGAAGGATTATTTGGACATCGTCCTGTGCGATGCGACCGGGCAGCTCTCGGCTAAATATTGGGATGCTTCCCCGACCGATAAGGAGACGTTTTTCCCGATGGGGCTCGTGAAGGTGCGCGGCATCGTGCAGACCTACCGGGAGAGGCTGCAGGTGAAAATATTGAAAATCCGGCCAGCGAGTGAGGAGGACGGGGTGACGTTGATCGATTTCATCCGTTCGGCACCGATCCGTCCCATCGACCTGGTTCATGCGATCAAGCAAGCTATCGCCAGCATCTCCGATAAGGAGATTCGAGCGCTTGTCAACTTCTGCGTAGCGAAGGTGGAGGAGAAGCTGATGCACTACCCGGCGGCGAAAACCCATCACCATGCCTATTTCGCGGGCTTAGCCTACCACATGGTGCGAATGCTGGAAATGGGGGACTTTCTGTGCCGGCAGCGGCCGTTCCTGAATCCGGATCTGCTGAAGGCGGGCATCATTCTTCACGATATTGCAAAGCCGGAGGAAATGGTGGCTCAGCTCGGCATCGTATCGGAATATAGCGTTCAGGGCAAGCTGGTCGGCCATATCTCGATGGCATCGAACTGGATTACGGAGGCGGCCCTGCGGCTCGATATCGATCTTGATTCGCCGAAAGTGCTTGGCTTGCAGCATCTCGTGTTGTCGCATCATAATCTGGGCGAATGGGGCAGCCCCGTGCAACCGCAGACGCCGGAGGCGGTGGCGCTCCATCATATCGACGCGCTCGACGCAAAGCTACAGATGGTCGAGGATGCGCTGGACACGACACCGGAGACGGAGGAGTGGACGCCGTTCATCCGCGGCTTGGAGAACAAGGCGATCTATCGGATGAAGCTGTAGTGCATTCGCATAAGCAGTGCCAAGGTTCGAAATGGATGGATTTGATTCGGAAATGAATCAGCACGGAGCGGGGGAGGCATCGGAAGGCAGGACTTCTCCGGCTCTCCGTGCAACGTCCGATCAGACTGATAGAGGCGATGACGCTGCCATCAAGTTGGAAGATGGGCGCCGCAATTCCGGTTACGCCGATATGGCGCATATTGGAGCTGATCTCATAGCCCCGGCTCCGGATATGTTCCAGACGCAGGCGCAGTGGCTCCGGTTCGGTGATGGAGCAGTTGGTGAACGCCGTTATCGGCTCGCTCAGCACCGCCTCCTGAAGCGTCTTGGTACCATAGGCAAGAATGACGCGGGAAGCGCTGGTCGCATAGAGCGGGAACCGTCGGTACGCGTCAATAATGAAGCGGATCGGCAGGGGGGAATCCAGCTTGTCCACGTAGATCGCATCCATATGATCCTGAGTGCACAGGCAGACTGATTCCTGCGTGGCGTCGGCCAACTGCTGCAAATACGGCCGGGCGAAGCTGACCAAATCATCGTCGTTCTTCACCTTGTTGCCCAGCTCCAGCAAGGTGTAGCCGAGCGAATACTGCTTGGTTCGGGGGTTTTGCTTGATGAATCCTTCGCTTTCCAGCGTGGACAGCATCTTGTGAACGGGCCTTTGGACCAATTCAATTTTCGGCTCAGATCCGTCACTCCCCACTCTTTGCCGCCACGAAGAAATAATTTCAGCAGCGTACAGCATTTCTGTACGGAGGTCAAGTAATGCTCCATATTTTCACTCCTACTCCTGTTGGCCTACGCACCTGTCGGATTCCGTCAGGGCCAGCGTGCAAGATATCGCCTATCAATCCGTCAAAAATAAAGCCCCTGAAACAGGAGCTTTATTTCGAGGATATAACGCGGATAGCTAGTGTAGCTACAGCAACAATGGTAGCGAAAATACCAAAAATGGTAGTGACAACAAGTCCTTGCGTATGTTTTTTCATCGCGTCGATTTTATCAACCGCCCGGTGAATCTCCTGCCGCAAATGGCTGTTCGATTCCTTTACCTCGGAACGCAGCTCCTTGATCTCTTCTGATATGCGGGAAAATAACTTTTCGTTCCGTTCTTCAATTGCTTTCATTTCTTCTCTATATCTTTTATCTTGTTCCATCATTTGCTGGTGAAGCCTTGACTCTCGTTCAGCAGCGTCCTTAGAAAGACGTTGTTCCCGATCTCTCAGGTCGCTATTCAGCCTGTCGACATATCTCCCCAAGTCGTTGCTCATGCCATCACCATCTTTCTGTTCATGCTTGCTTGAAGCGATTTGCGAATACCCGGACACAATTTCATGAAACGGATTATTTCTAAGATTTCCAATTACTTACAGGTCAATTTAATTATTTTCGAAATTTAACTTTTTTGGCGACGAGGGGATGACGGGAAAAGTGTTGTTTTGATAAAGCGTAGACCGCCTTTTTGTAACGGCATGACCAGAACTATTCATGATCATCACCTATTGCAAATGTTTTTAATTGATCGGCCAAGGCTTCTAATTGCTTCCGTTTTCCATCATCAAAGTCTGTTTTTTCGAAATAGGATTCCAAGTAAAGCCTAATATTTGTAATCACAGAAATGATGTTATTTTCATTTAATTCGACATCGAAATAGTGTCTATCAGCTCTTGAGATTCTTATAATTTTAGATTGATTTGAAGCTGGAGCAAATCCGGTCAATGATAAAGGTGAATCGCTAAGAGATCTTATATAACAATAAAAATCGAAATAGAAGCTATTCTTAAGGCCATAAAATATTCGCGATCTTCTGTTAAATATTCGTCATCATTGCGGTCTGATAGTAAGCTAGCTATAGCTAGCCCAGTGTACTCCCCAAAAATGTCCTCAAAATAATCATAGATGTCTTTGTCTGCAATTGTAGCCTTCTTTTTGAAAAATTTTTCTAGTGACTTCCAAAGAATCTCTTTCATATATGGATTGTCTTCTATTTTACCATAGTAAAATTAAGGAAGGTGTAGGATAAAGACGGAAAATGTCGAAACCTAAAAAATTTTTACGCTTGCGAGGACTTTGCGCATGCATTCGTCTTATAATGAATACATGCCAATAATCTACAATATAGGAATGGGAGTCGACAATGAAAGACATAAAGGAGATGCTTGTTGATTATTTACGCAGCTTAAGAAAGGCAACCGTGTACACAGAGCAATTGGAGCGCGCGGCAGAGGGCATGCCGATCACCTATGAGGAGTTTGCGGCAGCTATCCTGGTTCTGGAGCAGTCTGGCCTGCTGGAAGAGATCCGATCGGGGGGCAGGAACCCCAGGCCGCCGCATGTCGCCTATCGCTATCGAATTCATGTCTCCTCGTTACGCTCCGGCTTGCAGCAGCGGCTCCATCAGTTGCGCTTGGAGCTTCATCCTTCGATCTCGCTTGATCGTTATTTCATGCTGGGGGAATCTGTGCTCGATTCTGATCTGCCCTTTATTATGAAAATCGATCGCTATTTGCAGACCTGTGGTCTGCCAGCGGATAGCGCCGCTGCACCGGAGAGAAGCTTCGCGTTAGTCGGCGACGAGAAGTGGATCAAGGAGAAGGACGGCCAAGCCCTGTTGGAACGGATGGGTCTGCTTGACAAGCTGAAGCTCAACTCATCCCCAGATCCGGTGATGTTTGCCGTGAATCCATCCCGAGGGATTCACCCAGGTCATGAAGAATCGCACGTCCATCTTGTCGTGGAGAACAAGACGACCTTCCTGGCCCTGTTGCCTGCTCTGTCCGAGACGATTTTCCATACGCTTATTTATGGTTGCGGGAATAAAATCGTCGGCAATATCGACATGTTCGCGCAGCAGTATCCTGCTGCTTCAGGAGCGCACCGCTTTTACTATTTCGGCGATATCGATTATGCGGGCATTCATATTTGGAGCAGTCTGTCCCGGAAGGTTCCGATGATTCCTGCGCTTCCTTTTTATAGAGCCTGCCTGGAAAAGCCGGCCGTGCCCGGGAAGACCAATCAATGGCCTGCCGAATCGGCCTTGCATCAATTCGGCATGTTCTTCGCTTCAGCCGAGCGGGAACGAATGGCAAGGAACCTGACGAGCGGGCATTATTACCCGCAAGAGACATTATCCGCTCAACACCTGCAGCAGATCGGGAAGGAGGCCACATGGGAACCTTGGGAACCGTTGACGTAACTCAGATCGTATCCGGCTTCGAGGAACGAATGGCGAAGCTGGCTTTGTTCGATCCGCTCTTCGAGCTGCAGCGCCAGAGAAAATCCGATCGCAATGGAGAGCCGATTGAGATGATGGAGATGGGATTATTGACGCTGCTGTTCTTCTTCGAGCAGAAGCTCATGCGCAATCCGAAAGCAGGCGTGAAAGACTTGGCGAAGTTTCTGCAAGAGGCGGCAGCGGATGCGCTCAAGCTGGATGTTGCGGCATTCGAGGAATTGGCCAGAACGATCATTCAAGTGTTTCGGCCATCCTCAGGGAAGAGGCGATCCTTTACTTACTTTAATTGGGAGACGAGACAACAGGATACGGTCTATACTTCGATTTTGAAGGCCAGTTCCTTCGACAGTAAGACAAGTACGCAATATTATGCGCTGGATGACGACGGACTGGAGCTTGTATTTGCAACCAAAGAATTCTATATGGAGTTCCAGCTCTCCATTCATCAGCTTGTGCTTCGCAAGCAGTTGGAGAAAGGGGAGTTCCAGGGGGCGCTGCGGCAAATCAATGAAATGCGCGTCGATGTGGAGTCGCTTCAAGAGCGCATGATCAAGCTTGGGCATGAGATGAAACGAAGTATCGTATCGGAGGATACATTGAAGAGATACGGCGTGCTGCTCGAAGATATCTATTCTCGCTTGCAGCGGGAAAATCAAGAATTCGAAGAGCTTCGCAGCTTCGTCAAAGAGACGAAGGAACGAATCTATTCGGATACGCTGCAGATGAAGGAGCATCACGCCTACGAATCTATTTTGCGGATAGCCGCGGAATTGGAGAAGGTTCATACGGAGCATACCTTACTGCTGCAGCAAAGTATTGAATTGAAAAACGGCGCGCTGCATGCCGCCAAAGAGTCTCTTTATTACACGGGAATGGATTCGTTCAATTTTGATCAGGATATCGTGAATCTCCTGCTGGGCACTCCCTTGCCGTTGGAAGCGGCAAGAGGCGTGCTGTCGCCGTTTCTTGGCCTGGAGCAGCACGCATGCTGGTCGCCACTGACCGTATTTGCGGAGCAGAACATTACGGCGGACGGGGAAGAGGAGCAACGCGAGGAAGGGTTTCTGGAGCTGGCCGAAGGTCAGGAAGCGGGAACGTTCATTCACTGGCGCGGCCGCTTGTTCAAGTCCATTATGGAAAATCTGCTGATCCGGCTGAAGGAAGGGCAGACGATCCGTCTGAACGAAGTGATTGAAGCATGCAAGCGGGGGGAAGAGACAGACGATTGGCTTTCGATGCGGGCATTTTATGATTTCTGGCTGATTCTGCATCAGCGGAGTCCGGTTCAAGCGGGACGGGAGGATACGGATGAGTCCAAGCCGACCGGGATGGAAGAAGCGATCCGCTTGTTGGGGAAGCATAAGCTTACCGTAAAGGAAGCGGGCCAGGTTATCGAGGTCAATGAACGCTTCTCGATTCAGGAGATGGATCTGACGTTGACGTTAGGAGGAAGAGATGATGCAATATCAGAATGAGGTTGTCATGCGGGCATTCCGGCTGTATGCGGAGTTGGCCCGGAGCGGTGTCGTGGAGCGGGAAGGACTGCAGCAGTATTTAGCCGATGACGAGGTGAGAGGGCTTGTCGATCAATTTGCAAGAGAGGTCGATTGCTTGACCTTGACGGCTGGCGATCAGCTGTTCCTTATTCCGCTCGTCCGCTTGTCTCCCTTCCATGTGTCCAATGAATATTTGAAGAGAACGTACTTGCGCGGACAGGCCGTCAACGCGGATCTATATCTGATGTATGTGGCGATCATCGTGTTTGTCGGGGCGTTCTATAACAGCTATCTCAGCAGGGAGCCGACAAGAGACTTTATCCGGGTGGAAGATTGGCTCTTGCTTGTTCAGGAGCGGATAGACGGATTGAAGGAGCATGATCCTGAGCAGTTGAGAGAGTACGAGAAGCAATTCTCCTATAATTGGACGGCCATTATCGAGAAATGGGACGCCATGGATGATATTAAGGAGACGGCCAAGCGCCAGAGCGGAAATACGATCAGCCGCTTCAGCTTCATAGATACGGTGAAGCGATTCCTGCTGGCGGAGAAGCTGGCGGAGGAAGTCGGGGTGAATGAACTGGCGATGACGGAGAAGGCCCGAATTATCGTTCAGCGCTATTTCATGGAGCTGCAGTATAATCGCGGCATTTTGCAATTTCTATATCAGTTCGAAGAAGAGCGTCAGGCCCATATCGGTCGGGAGGAGGAGAGAAGCGATGCCATCCATAGCCAAAATTAGATTTACGCATGTGTTGTACGAAGGCGGGAATAAGCGATATAACGATGTTACGTTCCAGTTCCATGGCCATAACGGCGCGGTTGTATTGGAAAATGGCGGCGGCAAGACGGTATTTATCCAGACCGCGATCCAGGCGGTGCTTCCCCATGAGGATCTCGCCGGGCGCAAGGTGAAGGATACGCTGCAGCTGGACAACGGTCCCGCACATATTGCGATCGAGTGGCTTCTGACGGACAAGCCGTATCGCAGATATTTGGTCACTTGTGTCACCCTCTTCCAGTCCGGCAACGGAATTGATTCCTACCGCTATGTGTATGAATATGGCGAGCATGATGAACATCGGCTGGAGAATATCCCGTTCGCGAAGGTTCATATGGGGAAGTCCCGTCCAGCGGACAGAGGAGAGATTCATGACTATTTCCAGACGATGACGCATCGGCACTCGCTTCATGCGAAGACGTTTCCTACGATGAAGGAGTATAAGGCATATTTGGAGCAGCAATATCAGATTATTACGGGCGAGTGGGAAGCCATCGCACGGATTAACGATACAGAGGGCGGCATCGAACGTTTTTTCGACGAGTGCAAGACAACGAAGCAATTATTTGATCGCCTGCTTATTCCGGCTGTGGAGCAGTCGATCGAAGGATATGAACAGGGCACATTTGCACGTATATTTGAGAAGCACCGGGAAGGATTCAAGAAATATAAGCAGCTAACAGAACAGATCGAGGAAAACCGGCGGATTCAGCAAGAATTGAATAATTATGCCGCGCTGTTTGAACATCTGGATCGGGAGGAAAGGAAGTATCAGGAAGCCCGGCAAGAGGCGAAGGCGTATTGGCAATCCGCTGTCGAACTGCGGGAGGCAGTCGAGAAGGAACGCCTGCAGCTTCAACTTCAGGCCGAGGAACATGGGGAGAGAAGCAAGCTTCTGCGGCGCAAGCAGAAATCATACCTTATCGCGTGGGAGATTCAGGAGCAGGAGGCGATTGCGGAGAAGCTGCATCTGATCGAGGATGAAGCAGAACAGATGAGGGAGCGCTTGTACGGTGCCGAGCATCAATATTATTCGTTGCAGTATGCCGAGATTCGCGACCGATGTCTGGCTGCCGAGGCAAAGGTGTTCCAACTTAGCGCACAGCTGGAACGGTTAACCCTTACCGAGGATGAACGCAAGCTGGAAGAGCATTGGGAACGCAACAGCGGACAGCTCCGCTATTTGTACGACGTGAAGGAACAGTCGCTTGAGGAACAGCGCAGCTTGTTCGAGTGCCGCCATCGGCAGCTTGAGGAACAGGCCGAGGCGATCCGTGGCAGTCTGCGCCGGCTGGATGAGGAGCGCTTGCAAGCGGAGAGATCCATCGTGGAGAAGACAGCCGGGATTCAGGCGAAGCGGGATCACCAGAAGGACATCGCGAACAGCCTGTTATCGAATCCTCAACTGGAACAGGTGGAACAGTTGCTCCCGCTGTGGATGGAGGAAGAACAGCAGTTGGAGCAGAGCCGGATGGCTCGGTTGCAGGAGATGAAGCGGCTGAAAGAGGAAGCAGCTTTTAAGGAACAGCAGCGCAGAGAAGTGAGTGAGGATAGCCGCCGCTTGGGCGAAGAGTTTGCGAAGCTGACGGCGCGGCATGAACGCCACCAATCCGATCTGGAGGAACTGAAGCAAGAGCTGTGCCGCCTCCGTCCCGCGTGGGATAAATATTCCTCCTTATATGAAAAGGAATCCTCCATCCGGGAGCAATTGGCGGAAGGCATTGAGCGCTGCCGGCAGCAGAAGCAGCGGCTGCTGATGCAAGAGCGGTTGGCTTACCGCTTTGTTGATGATCATGGGCAACAGCCGTTATTTTTCGCCGATGCCGCCGTGGCCAAATTATGCGAGCAATGGAGCCATCACTATTCGTTGCTGCAAATGGGAACGGATTATATCCGCGGGCTGTCCGAAGAGAGTAAGAGGGAGCAGGCCAGCCGCGCGGATCAGCTGTGGGCCGTCACGCTGATCACGACGATGCATGAGAAGGAATTATTGCAGCAGCGTCTCCGGCAGGCGAACGGAAGCTTCGCATTCCCGATTCGCGTCCTCGGCGCGCAGGAGGCGGCGGATATGCTTCAAGGAACGGGGGAGCCGCAATCGCCTTCCTCATCCTGGATCGTGCCGCAGCATTGGGTAAGCAATGAGGAGGCGGACGCCTATGAAGAGTGGAAAGCCGAGCTTGTCCGGCAGGCGGAGCAAGCGAAGCAGGAACGGGAACGATCGGAGCGCTCCTTACTTGAATGGCAGTCGGCACAGACGCGGTTCCGGGCCTTTCTCGCGAAATATCCGCTAGTGGCTCAGCAGGAAGAGGATCAGAGAAGAATGAGGCTCCAGGAACGGAAGCTGGAGCGAACCCGTGAGCTTGAGCGGCTCGAGCATGAGCTGGAGGTCAATCGCCGGACTGCAGACCAGCGGCGCAGAGCGCTCGAAGAAATGGGGAGCAGAATCCAGCAATTGCAGTACCAACTCCAGCAGGGCCATCGGTATACGCTGCTTGGTAATGAAGCAAGCAAGCTGGAAGAGGAGCTTGTTCCTGTCCGGAATCAGCTCGGACTATTGGGCAAGCAGCGGGAGCAGGAGGAGAGAGCGGAACGGCTGGTGCAGGAAGAGTTGCAGACGGTTCAGGATCAACAGCGGGAGATGGCTCTCCGCCTTCAAGTGTTGAAGCAAGATGAGGGTTATCGGGAGGTGCGGGAACATGCCGCGCTGTCCTGCCAAGCTACGCTCGAGGAGCTGAAGGCGGAACGGAAGCGGCTGGAGCTGGAGCGCCATCGAATTATGCAGGAGCAAACGCAGCTCGAATCGGCGCTTGCCAGCGAGCGGAAGAGGGTGGAGGAATATCATCGGCTGATGGAGCAGCTCCGCACTGAGCATCCGGGCATCGACGCGGAGCTGACGCTTCCGCTGGATGTCATCGAGCGCCAAGAGCAGCTCTGGTTACGAATTGAAGAACTGCGTCATCAGCTGAAGCGGATCGAGGAGGAGTATGTCCGGACGCGCGGGGAACTGCAGGCGAAGGAGGGAGCATGTCTCAAGCTTCGGCAGCAGTTCGGAGAGGAGTTCCCGGATGCCGAGCCCGAACGGTTCGCCGAACCACTCCATTCGGTTCAGAATAAGCTGCAGGACGAGGAGCAGCGGTTGACGGATGAGGCAGAGCAGCTCGCTCGTCATCAGCAGGTCAACCGGAAGCGTCTGGATGAGATAGAGCGGGTGCTGAACGTCTGGAACAAGCACTTGATAGTGTTCGCTCTGGAGGATGTGCGGCTGCAGCCCGCGATCATCGGGGAAGCGGAGCGCATAGAGCTCCCTTACAAGCTCTCTCACTATGCCGATCGCTGTATTGAGAAGCTGAAGGACAGACAGGCGTGCATGGAGAAGGAGAGAAGGTCGGTCAAGGACGGACGAACCCGGATGAAGGATTATTGCCTGTACTCTGTCCAGGATACGAAGCTGCGCTATATGACGATCCAAGGCATTGAATCGAAGGAACAATTCTCCGAGCTCGTGGAATTCAAGCAATCGATGGAGAAGGGCATTCGGACGGCCATTCACATCATGGAACAGAATCTGCAGACGTATGATCAGGAATTGCAGCAATTTATCGTGCATATTCATTCCCATCTGAAGCTTATCGTTCAGGAGCTGAAGGAGATTCCGAAGAAGACCCGGGTCAAATCGGCGGAGGGATGGAATGAGATCTATAGCTTCACGTTGGCGGAATGGGACGAGCAGGACGGCAAGGAGCGCATCCGCAAGCATATGGATTGGATCATTACGAAGCTGGATCGTTATGCTGATGAACAAGATCAGGCAGATTGGCAAGAGCAGCAAGCACTGATTCGCAAAGACCTGGAGAAGTGGCTGGATTCGCGGCAGCTGCTTCAGATCGTTATGCAGGGCGAAGGGATGAAGGTGGCCTGCCGCAAAGTAACGAATGAACAGCAGATTACGCGAGCCGCCTTCTCCTGGGAGCAGTCTAACCGTTGGTCGGGCGGCGAAAGGTGGAGCAAGAACATGACCTTGTTCCTGGGGCTGCTCAATTATATCGCGGAACGCAAGCAGCACATTCAGGCGCAGATGAAGCGGCATCGCACGGTGATTCTGGACAATCCGTTTGGCAAGGCTTCCAGCGATCATGTACTAAGCCCGGTGTTCTTCATCGCCGAGCAGCTTGGCTTCCAGATTATCGCCTTAACCGCTCATGTGGAAGGCAAGTTCCTGCAAGACTATTTCCCGATTGTCTATAGCTGCCGTCTGCGTCATGCGGCAGACTCCGGCAAGCAGATCATCGAGGCGGCACAGACGATTCAGACCGCTTATTTCCGGGACAACGACCCAGGTGCGCTCGAACGGATGGACTCGCACGTCACGCAGATGGAATTGTTCTGAGCGAACGGCTATTGCCCCGCCAACATGTTAACGAAAATATACGCGAAGCGAATCGTGAGCATGAAAAAGCCGGTTTCTCCTACTCTAAGGATGAACCGGCTTCTTCTTATTCTTAGTTCGTATAGACATTTGGCGGGACGATGTCTACTTTTATTTTTTGCTGCTGCAATTGATCGATAAAGCTTTGCGGCGCCTTGGAATCCATAATCATCGCTGCGATGTCCTGGGCGCTCGCGAACGATGATATCGAGCGCTTGTCCAGCTTGGTGTGATCCAGAAGGGCGATGACTTGGGAGGAAGCCTGTATCATGGCCCGCTTCAGCTCAACTTCATAGACGTTGAAATCCATCATTCCGTCTTCCAGTGTAAACCCGTGAGCGGAAGTATACATCGTATCCATATGAATCTGATTCAACACGGAACTCCCCAACATGCCTTCCAGACCAGCGGAACCGGCCCGGATGACACCACCAACGACGATAACCGTAAAATTCGGATTTTCTTTCAATTCGAGAGCCGTATAAATTCCATTGGTTACGACGATAAGGCGGATCTGCCTGTTTTTGAGAGCTTTCGCCATCTCCAGCGCAGTGGAACTTGCATCGAGCAGGATACATTCGCCGTCTTGCGGCAGCATGGCTGCCTTGCTTCCGATGGCCGATTTTTCTGCATTATTTCGCTTCTCCCGTACGGCGAAGGAGGTGTCCGTCTGCATGTCATCTGCAATCATGGCGCCGCCATGCGTGCGCTGCAGCGATCCTTCCTCTTCCATCACTTGAAGATCGCTTCGCAAGGTTGCTTCAGACACGCCGACGAGGCAGGACAATTCCTTAACGGTAGCGCGTTGCTGCTTTTTCAAGTATTCTAAAATTTTGCTCTTTCTTTCCGCAGGAAACATCTTCCCCAATTGAGATCACCTTTTCAAGATTATTAGATGAGTATATATACATATCATAACAAATAAAAGCGAAACGCACAAAAATCATAATATAAAAATAAATGAAAAAATAAAATTGACAAAACGAAAATAAATGATATTATATGTGTAAATAAAATAAGAAATGAAGGTGAGGCTTCTGAAGAAATGTTCAGGAAAACATATCTAATGGATAGCAGCATCATTCTCGTCAAGAAGGTTTGATAACGCTTTTATTTCCAAGGATGGAGGAGTAGCTGTGAACAGTATGAGAAGAATAATGGGTCTCTGGTTGTTGGTACTTGTCTTGTTCATGTCTGCCGCATGCTCTTCGGCGGGAAATAACGAGGGAACCACGACGGAAAAGCTCCCTGAGTCCGGGGTGCGTGCTTCCGACACCGCGTTCGGTTGGAGGCAATTCGCAGGTCATGAGATTCAAGTGATGCTGAACCAGCATCCGTATGCCGAAGCGATCGTACAGAGACTCCCTGAATTTGAAGCCAAGACCGGCATCACAGTGAAGTATTCCGTTACGCCGGAGGAGAACTATTTCGACAAGCTGACGACAGCATTGAATTCCCGCAACGGCAACCCGGATGTCTTCATGACGGGATCCTACCAACTGTGGGAATACGCCCCGGCTGATTATGTGCAGGCCCTGGATGACTTCCTGGGGGACAAGGAGCTGACGGACCCGGAATATGATCTCGATGATTTCTACAAAGGAATATTGGACGGCGTCCGCTGGGACCTGAAGCCGGGGCATCCTGTCGGAACGGGCAGCTTGTGGGCGCTGCCGATCGGCTTTGAAGCGAGTGTTCTGCTGTATAACAAGAAAGCGTTCGATCGTCAAAATTTGAAGCCGCCTGCGACATTCGATGAATTGATCGACACCGCCTCGCAATTCAACGGTTGGAACGGAGAAGGATCGTATGGCATCGCCGTGCGGGGCACCCGTTCGTGGGCCACGATTCACCCCGGCTATATGACCGCATTCAGCTTGAACGGCGCCCAGGACTTCACGGTTGAAGCCGGGAAGTTGGTGTCCAAGCTGGACAGTCCCGAATCGATTGAGGCAACGAAGAAATTTGCGGAATTGGTGAACAAAGCAGGGCCAAAGGACTGGACCAATTATACGTGGTATCAAGTGTCCACCGATATCGGGGCGGGGAAAGCCGCCATGGCTTATGATGCGGATATTTTCGGTATATTCCAGGGGCAGGAAGGCGCATCCGCAGAATCAGGCAACATTGCGTTCGCGCCACCGCCTGCCATGAAGAGCGGGCAGGATGTGGGTTCGAATGAATGGATCTGGTCCATTGCCATGAACCGGTCCTCGAAGCAGAAGGAGGCGGCATGGCTCTTCATGCAATATGTCTCAGGCAAGGAACATACGCTGTGGGGCGCGACCCAGGCAAGCGTCGTGAACCCGGTTCGCCAATCGGTATGGGACAACCCGGATTTCACGAAGCGGATTCATATATTCGAAGGTTACGAGGATACGTTCAAGACCATTATTGATCACACATCGATTAAATTTACGCCACAACCGGAATTCTTCAATACGACGACAGAGTGGGCGGCTGCACTTCAGGATATCGTCACGAGACAAGCGTCTGCAGAAGAGCGGATGAAGAAGCTCGCTGAAGACATTAATCAGCGCGTAGCGAGGATTCGAACGGCAGAGTAAGCGGCAGGCATCCGAGTTGGAGGACAACAACCGTCTCGCAGATGATGCCTCTGCGAAAGGAGGGCTCTCATGAGATCGGTCGATAAGTATCGGGAGGCGCCGACTGTACCGACTGCCCATTCGGCAGATCGCAAGAACGCTGCTGATGCGATCAACGTACCGTGGAGAAGAAAGGCGCGTCCGTATCTTATTCTGGCGCCGTCGCTGCTTCTGACCATCGGTATTCTTATTCCTTTTTTTACCTCCGTGTATTATTCGCTGACGAATTATTCTTTTAAATACCAGGATGCTTCCTTCGTAGGATTGGAGAACTGGACAAGAATGTTCGGTGATCCGTCGTTCTGGCACAGCGTATCGGTGACCGGGCAGTATGCGTTTTTGGCAACCGCGATCGAAATGCTTCTCGGAATGGCGATTGCGCTCATGTTGAACCGGGACAATCTTCTGTCGCAGGCGTTGCGGATGGTGCTTATCTTCCCGCTCATGATTGCGCCAGTCGTGGCCACGCTTATCTGGCAACTGATGACGAACTCTTCCGTAGGCGTGATTAGCCGCTGGCTCCGTGCCATTGGCGTAACCGATTTTGTGTGGGGGGCCGATCCGGCTACAGCCATGTTCTCCGTCGTCTTGATCGACGTATGGGTATATACGCCGTTCGTTATTATTCTCGTGTTGGCCGGTCTTCGTTCCTTGCCCAAGGCGCCATTTGAATCGGCGATGATAGATGGAGGATCGGCATGGTTCACCTTTAAGACATTGACATTGCCGATGATTAAGCCTCTGCTCTACATTGCGCTGTTGTTCCGCATGATGGTATCACTTCAGGAATTCTCTATTATTTTTGCCATGACCCGCGGTGGGCCCGGAGATACGCTCATGACGCTGCCGCTTGCGGCTTACAATGAAGCGTTTACCTATAAGGAGATGGGGAGTTCCCTGCCCTATATGTTGATTCTCTGGATCTTCGTATATGTGGCGAGCCATTACATGATCCGATACTGGAGCCGCGCGCAGCAGCGAGCCTCTGGCATCTAGGAGGGTGACGATGGAAATCACAACGAAACTGGCGAGCTTGTTGAAACATTCGGCACTCGTTCTCTATGCGGGATTCGCCCTGTTTCCTCTGTTGTGGATGCTGCTGATCTCGTTCAAGCTCGATCGGGAAATGTACGATACGATCTTCGTGTTTACGCCTACATTGGAAAATTACCGGATGCTTTTTGCAACGGGGGAGTACCTGGGTTATTTCGTCAATAACTTGATTGTCAGCGTAGGGGCAGTGATGCTGTCCATCGCCGTCGGCGTGCCGGCGGCCTACGCTCTGGCGCGATTTGATTTCCGGGGTAAGGAGAATATGGCTTTCACGTTTTTGTCCTTCCGCTTCGCGCCCGAGATGCTGGTCATTTTGCCGCTATTCCTTATTTACCAAAAAATAGGACTCTATGATTCGCACTTCGGATTGATATGGGTGTACCAGCTCATCTCTCTTCCGTTCATCATCTGGATTCTCAGAGGGTACTTCGAGGATATTCCGCCGGAGATCGAGCATGCGGGGAGAGTGGACGGGTATTCCTGGCGGCACGTGTTCATGAAGATCATGGTGCCGCTCGTTAAGCCAGGGATGGTGGCTGCCGGACTTCTCTCTTTCATTTTTGTATGGAACAACTTCACGTTCGCGCTGCTTCTCGCGGGCCAGGAAGTCGTCACTTCGACGGTGGCTTCATTAAAATATATTTCTTCGGATACGGTTCACTACGGGCAAATGGCGGCCGCGGTTACCTTGTCCGCATTGCCTGAGGTGATTTTGGCGCTGCTTATTCAGAAGCATCTGGTTCGCGGGTTGAGCATGGGAGCCGTCAAAGGATAGGTAGCTTGCGGGGAGGGAAACGGATGGCGGATTTATCACTAACAAATATTACGATCAATTATAAAGGGAAGCCCGCCTTGAACAATGTATCGCTTGAGGTGAAGGATAAAGAATTTTTGGTCGTATTCGGTCCGGCCGGAGCAGGTAAGACGACATTATTAAACGTGATCGCCGGGATTATCTTGCCTAACGAAGGGGTTATCCGCATGAACGGCCGCGTTATCAATGCAATGGAGCCGGAAGAACGCAATGTAGCCATGGTATTCGAGAACTATGCTCTGTATCCGCATCTGACGGTGTTCGATAATCTGGCGTCTCCCTTGCGCAGTCCCAAATACCGCCAGCCGGAGAGCGTCATCCGGGAGGAGGTTCGACGCGTGGCCCAAATCCTGCGTATCGACCGGCTGCTGGAGAGGCTGCCATCGGAGATCTCGAACGGTCAGCGGCAGCGGGTGTCGTTGGGACGGGCTCTAGTAAGGAAGCCGGAGTTGTTCTTGATGGACGAGCCGTTGACGCATCTGGACGCCAAGCTGCGCCATCAGATGCGGGCAGAGTTCAAGGAAATGCAGCAAAGCCTGAATACAACCACTATTTACGTCACCCATGACTATCTCGAAGCGCTTAGTCTGGGGGATCGGATAGCGGTCATTCATGAGGGCCAAATCGAACAAGTCGGCAGACCTGTTGATATCTACTACCGACCGGCCACGGAATATGTGGCAGAGGCGTTCGGCGAGCCGGAGATTAATTTACTGGACGCGGATATCGTACGGAGAGCCGAAGCCGCTTATCTGAATCTCCTGGGGGATAGTTCTCGCTTTTTTGTTCCAGATGACGTATTAGGGCGGATTGAACAGGCGGGTTGCCCGGCTGTTCGCGTAGGCTTCCGCCCCAGAGATATCTTCTATTCCTTCGAACAAGAGACGGATGGAGCGCTTGAAGCTCGAATCTACAGCTTCGAACCTCTTGGCGCCATGGCGATTCTAACCGTTGAACGGCACGAAAGGCAGATCCGCTTGACAGCACCGGCAGACCTGGTATGTTCCGTGGATGCGCCAATCTATCTGAAGTTCAACACAGCGGAGGCTTTGTTCTTCGATGCGAGGACGAGAAGCTTCTTGGGCCGAGCTGGCGAGAAAGGGGGCAGCAAGGATGGCGGAGCTTAACATGAAAGATCTGTGCAAGAGGTACATCAAAAATAAAAAGCAGGTGCACGCGGTCCGCTCGCTCAATCTCATCTGCCGCGACGGAGAATTCATTGCCCTGCTCGGTCCTTCCGGCTGCGGCAAATCAACCACCCTGCGAATGATTGCGGGCCTGGAGGACGTCTCGTCGGGGGAGATTATGATCGGCGGCAAGTCGGTCAGCCGATTGCATCCCAGCCGGCGCAATGTCGGCCTGGCGTTCGAAAATTACGCCTTGTACCCGCCGTTGACCGTGTATGAGAATATTGCCTTCAACCTGCGAGCCCGCAAAATGCCGGAAAGTCAAATGAAACAGGAGGTTATCCGGATTGCGGAGCTGCTCCATATTCCAGATCTGCTGCCCATGAAGCCATCCGCATTATCCGGCGGCCAGAAGCAGCGGGTCAATATCGCCAGGGCCATCGTTAGACATCCCGAAGTTCTGCTGCTGGATGAGCCATTATCTCATCTCGACGGCAAGATGCGCCAGACGATGAGGACGGAAATCAAACGGCTGCATTCCGAAATGAAGACAACGAGCATCATTGTCACTCACGATCAGTCGGAGGCGATGGCCTTGGCCGATCGGATCGCCATTATGAATGAAGGAGTGCTTCAGCAGTATGGCACCCCTATGGAAGTATACAACTACCCCGTCAACGAATTCGTTGCCGGATTTATCGGAGAGCCACCGATGAACTTGTTCTTTGTGAACACGGTGCAGTTGCAGGATAAGCTTCAGTTCCGGATTGAAGATTCTGAACTGGTATTTCCTGTCCCGGAGCAGTATGTTCGGCGGGTAAGAGTGGGGGAAATCTATCGCCTCGGCATTCGCCCGACCGAGATCTGCCCGGTTGACGGAGACTCACCTTGTACGTTGTCGGCTCGTGTAAGCATCTTCGAGCCTCTGGGCGAGGAGAATCGCATTCATATCCGCGTTCGCGATCAAATGCTCACTCTGATTACCATGCAGGGTACCGCATACCGTCCAGGGGACAAGATCAGGCTGTTATTTCGGGAGGATCGCATCCATCTCTTCGATCTGCTGTCCGGTAACCGAATCGGAAGCCGACCTTCTGGGTGAATCGGATGATACGAATAAGGGGGGATAACCAGCATGACGAACGAATGGGTGGAGTCAGTGGCAGGGAAAGCCGTTATTCCCGATACAATGAAAGCTGTTGTCGCTTACGCGCCCGGCGATTACCGGCTGGAGGAAGTGCCGGTTCCGGCAGTCGGAGAAGGAGAGATTTTGCTCAAAGTGGAAGGCTGTGGAATATGCGCAGGGGATCTGAAGGCATTTGGAGGGGCTCCGAGCTTCTGGGGGAGCGAGACTCAGTCCGCTTACATTAAAGCGCCGGTGATACCGGGACATGAATTTATCGGCCATGTGGCAGCGCTTGGGCCTGGGGTAGAGGGGTTCGCCATAGGCAACAGAGTCATATCCGAACAGATCGTGCCTTGCTGGAAGTGCCGCTTCTGCAATCGGGGGCAGTATTGGATGTGCGAGAAGCATGACTTGTACGGCTTCCAGAACAATGTGAATGGCGGGATGGCCGAATACATGAAGTTGCCGAAGGAAGCGATCAACTACAAGGTGCCTGCCAATCTTCCCTTGGAGAAGGCGATCTTGATCGAACCTTTTGCCTGCTCCTACCATGCGGTGCAGCGTGCACAGATTCAACTGGGGGATATCGTCGTGCTGGCCGGAGCCGGAACGCTTGGGTTAGGGATGATCGGAGCAATTAAGAAGTCGGGTCCAGGGAAGCTGATTGTTCTTGATTTGTTCGAGGACCGGCTGCGATTGGCCGAGCAGTTCGGCGCCGATCTGGTGTTGAATCCGAGCAAGAACGATGTCGCGCACATCGTGAAGGAACTGACCGGCGGGTATGGATGCGACATCTATATTGAAGCAACCGGCGCCCAGAAGTCGGTAGAGCAAGGTCTGAGCCTGATTCGTAAGCTTGGCCGATTCGTGGAATTCAGCGTGTTCACCGACCCCGTAACCGTAGACTGGAGCATTATCAGCGACCGCAAAGAACTGGATGTGCTCGGCTCGCATCTGGGGCCATACTGCTACGAGCCTGTAATTAAAGGCATTGCCAACGGCGATCTTCCAACGGAGGGCATCGTCACGCATCAACTGTCGCTGGAACAGTTCAAGCGCGGATTTCAACTGGTGAGGAGCGGGTCGCAGTCATTGAAAGTTGTGCTTATCCCGTAGTCGGCGTAGCAAAGCCATGCCCATCATGAATCATGAACAGAAAGGAATATGCCTATGAAAATCGGATTAGGCTCTGACCATAATGCGTATGTGATGAAAGAAGAGATCAAGGCGTTTGTGCAATCGCTCGGTTACGAAGTACATGATTATGGCTGCGCTTCCTACATGGAGGTGGATTACCCGGACGTTGCCTTCCGGGTTGCCGGCGATATCCTCTCCAACAAGATCGCAAGAGGAATCTTGATCTGCGGAACCGGCATCGGCGTTGCCATCGCCGCAGGGAAAGTTCCCGGCATTCGCGCCGCGCTGTGCCATGACACCTATTCGGCGGAGCGGGCACAGAAGAGCAATGATGCGCAGATTATCACGATGGGTGCGAAGGTAATCGGCATTGAACTGGCCAAGCAGATCGTCACCGTATATCTGCAATCGGAGTTTACCGGCGGCAATTCGGCGAGAAAGGTTCAGCAGATTATCGAGAAAGAGCAGGATTTCTTGAAAGGGGCTGTATGTCATTGAAAAAATTGATTAACGCTCCGAATGATGTCGTGGAGGAAATGATCGCTGGCTTCGCGGCAGCCCATCCGCAATATGTCCGGCAGCTTCCGCAACATAAGCGTTCGATCGTTACGGTGAGAGACACCACGGAGGGCAAGGTTGGCATACTCATCGGTGGGGGATCCGGCCATGAGCCTGCATTTATGGGTTATGTCGGGGACGGGATGGCGGATGGCGTGGCGGTAGGCAATATATTTGCTTCTCCGCCGCCCGATCCGATTCTGGAGGCGACCAAGGCGATTGATAAGGGTGCAGGGGTTGTATATATTTACGGGAACTATGCTGGCGATGTCATGAACTTCGACATGGCGGCGGAATTGGCCGACCTCGAGTACGGTATTCCTGTAGGGACGGTTATCGTAACGGATGACGTAGCCTCCGCTCCGAGGGAAGGCAGCGAGAATCGTCGCGGCATTGCCGGCGAGTTTTTGGTAACGAAGGTGGCCGGGGCCGCTGCGGCACAAGGGTATTCGTTGAGTGAAGTCGTCAGCGTGTCGAATTGGGCGAATGCGCGGACTCGAAGCATGGGAGTGGGTCTGACGCCGTGTTCCTTGCCCCAGACGGGCCAGCCCAGCTTCGAATTGGAAGCGGACGAGATGGAAATTGGCCTTGGCCATCACGGGGAACCGGGAATCGAGAAAGGGCGGCTGCAAACGGCCGAACGGGTAGCTGAACGTCTTGTTCATGATATTGTGGCGGATATGCCGCTTGAGCCAGGATCCCGGACTGCCGTTCTTGTAAATGGACTCGGTTCAACGACGCGAATGGAACTGTATATCGTGTTCTTGAGGGTCGAGCAATTGTTGTCTGAGAGAGGGATTGTTATTCATCGTGCTTACGTGGGCGAGTACAGCACATCTCTGGAAATGGGAGGGTGTTCGGTGACGGTGATGCATCTGGACGATGAGCTGGAAGCGTTGATCGATTACCCTGCCGACTGTCCCATGTATGTACAGAAGTAAGGAGGAGCGGTCATGAACATGACGGCGGATGATCTGAAGACGTATCTAACTTATGTCATCGGTGTAATCGAAGAAAATAAAGAGTACTTGTCCGAGCTGGATCGGAAGCTGGGCGACGGCGATCATGGGGTAACCATGTCGATTGGCTGGCAGGCCATCGGCGAACAATTGCGCGACACGTTGAAGGACGAACAAGATTGCGGCAGGATCTGTTCCGTTGCGGGACGAGCGTTCCTGTCAGCGGTAGGTTCTTCCGTCGGGCCGCTATATGCTATGGGGTTTCTGTGGGGGGCAAAGGCCATCCAGAACATTACGGTGCTGCGCGACGAGGATCTGGTCCGTTTCTGGGTTGCTTTTATTGAAGGAATCAAGGAGCAAGGGAGGGCGGAGATCGGCGACAAGACGATGATCGATACGCTGGAGCCAGCGCTCGCAGCGTTGCAGATTAGTTACCGGACGACGGGCGAGTTCAGGGCTGCATTTGCCGAAGCGGTATCGGCGGGCCGACGCGGGATGGAGGCGACGAGGGCCATGCTGTCGAGAAGAGGGAGATCGAGCCGTCTGGGGGAGCGTTCCCTGGGCATTCAAGATCCGGGAGCAACATCGGCTTATCTGATCCTTCGCGCGTTCCTGGACACAATAGAAGCCCCGGTTGAATCTCAGGTTACATCGTAAGCACCTTAATCCTATGCATGAGGGGGGGGATCCTTGATAACGAATGCGGATCGTAATGATGTTGTGGCCAAGATGCACATGGATTTTCTGACCGTTACACAACAGGCTGCCTTCGCCGCTTCCCCTTGGATAGGCAAAGGATGCAAGCAGGAAGCAGATGAAGCAGGCACGGCAGCGATGAGAGAAAACATGAACCGGATCGGCATGCGCGGACTGATCGTGATCGGCGAAGGGACAAGACAACGCCATTACCGTCATCGCGGCAGCTTCCGCAGGCAGTCTGCTGCATGCTCCCGATATGTATATGAAGAAATTGGCGGTGGGGCCGCAGGCGGCAGGACGCATTCATTTGGACTGCCTATGTCGGAGAATGTGCTCTCCGTGGCCGATGCGCTCGGCAAGAAGGTGTCCGACGTCACAGTCATGATTCAAGACCGCCCCAGACATGAAGTATTGATTCGCGATGTGTTGGATACGGGAGCCAGAGTCCGATTATTTTCCGATGGCGATGTGACTGGCGCCATTGCGACAGCGATTGATGGATACAATGTGGATCTGCTGGCGGGAACAGGAGGGGCGCCGGAAGGCGTGCTCGCCGCCGTGGCGCTGAGATGCCTCGGAGGTGATATACAGGCTCAGCTTCTTCCACAACATGAAGGAGAAGTGGAGCGATGTTTACGGATGGGATTGCCCAAGCCTGGCACCATCTTGACTCTGGGCGATATGGTACAATCAGACGACTGTCTGTTCGTTGCCACAGGCATCACGGATGGCTTGCTATTACAAGGAGTACGCAAGAGGAACGGAACCGTGCTAACTCATTCTTTGCTCGCCTTCGGAGGCAGCCTTACGAGATTCCAGTTCATTGAATCCTATCATTAAGCAGATGGGGCTCTCGCGATTGACGAGAATCGTAAGCCGGGAGGAGGGGCATATGCAAGCGAGTGGGATAGAATCGACGAGCGGTGTGTTAACACGATTCGAACAAGGTCGATCGATGCCATCGAGAAGGCCGGATCGGGACATCCCGGCATGCCGATGGGAGCGGCCCCGATGGCTTATACGCTGTGGAACCGGTTCATGAGCGTCAGTCCTGCGAATCCGGGATGATGGAACCGGGATCGGTTCATTCCGTCTGCCGGACACGCATCGATGCACTTATATAGTATCTGCATCAATTGGGTAAGACTTGTGTGCTGCCCGCCAAGGTCACGGTTCGACTGGCCATTGACAGGGGCAGTACGGGTATTTATTAAAGATGAATGATGATGTAATAGAAAGACGAGGGGGCTGCTTCAATTGCGCCCTTTGTCTTTTTTTGGTACGACATCCTCGCTGGATGGGGAATTACACATACATGGGGAATGGCTGTGCAACGTCGTATGAAGGAAGCAGGGAGGTGTATTATTATCCACTTAACCTTGATCATCATCCAATCCCAGGAATGATCGAATAAGTCCCTGCTTTTACTACGGTGACGGTATGTTGCGAACCTGTGATCCTATGATGCTGTGATGCTGCGATAAGCAGAAGTAAGGAACTTTGCGCAGGAGCCATGTGCCGATCTTGGCGGTATGATCGAAGATGTGGAAGTAAGATACGCATGATGGGATACTTCTATTGGAGAAATGGTTGGGTAACACATTGGGCAATGACATGTACTTTGCGTGGCTGGCTTATCGCGGAGAAGAACTGATTGGCATGGCTATTATCGAACGGACTGGCGAGCATCGAAGAGGACAATAAGCCGTGCCTGGCTTGCCTTAAGTCCCACGGCTATGTAACTGACGAGAGGAGCCGGGCGAAGACGGATGTTATAGTTTGGGGTACGAACGGAGGTAGGGAATGCGGGGGTAAGCAAATTATATCGGTTTGATCACTACTATTGGCCTGTGAAATGTGGTAACTTATACATTGAGACATGGATCTAGATATAGGAAAAGCCATTCATGTTGTGGTGCGAATGTGTAGTGCACATGAATTTCCCGGGGGATTCGCACCATATTTTTTCTAAAAAATGGATTTTTTAATGTGGTCGATTTGCCGTTGGTTTAAAAACTCGTTTTTATTTGTCAATTAATTGACTCTTTTTAACGGTTCCAAGGTATTAATTGGCTATTAATGTCAATTTTTGCTGTCGCATCCTACGCGGATGCGTGGATTGAAATGAAATAACGAACTCGTAAAAGCAGCACAAGCGGCGTCGCATCCTACGCGGATGCGTGGATTGAAATAAGCAACGGTGGATTATATTATCGGTGTGACAGAGTCGCATCCTACGCGGATGCGTGGATTGAAATTTTGACAGGATCCAATTGGCCCTGTGATGGTCCAGTCGCATCCTACGCGGATGCGTGGATTGAAATCAAAGAACTGCTATATGCAAGGTATACCGTTGAGGTCGCATCCTACGCGGATGCGTGGATTGAAATTAAACGAAGGGTGAACGTTCTTCTGTTTTTCAGTCGCATCCTACGCGGATGCGTGGATTGAAATTACCCTTGTGACGCGCTCTGAAAGCCCGTCCAGGCGTCGCATCCTACGCGGATGCGTGGATTGAAATTCTACTAGTGTTCCTCCCCATGTCCGCTGCGCGACGTCGCATCCTACGCGGATGCGTGGATTGAAATCCTTTCATACACCGCTAGCGACCAAGTCGCTGTGTCGCATCCTACGCGGATGCGTGGATTGAAATTGTCATGATCCCACTGAAATACCGTCAGGTACTACGTCGCATCCTACGCGGATGCGTGGATTGAAATTATGCTCCTCCCTCCAGTACCTCGAATAGATCAGTCGCATCCTACGCGGATGCGTGGATTGAAATATTTCGGGCGGTGCGACGCTATTTGGGTTGTACTCGTCGCATCCTACGCGGATGCGTGGATTGAAATTGACACTAGCATTTTAGCACGTCAAATAGGGGTCGTCGCATCCTACGCGGATGCGTGGATTGAAATGCTCCAAATAACTCTCCGTTGGCGTGGCCCCCCTGTCGCATCCTACGCGGATGCGTGGATTGAAATTCACGTATCTCTTCCGGCAGAGTGCTGAGCAGGAGTTGCATCCTACGCGCATGCGTGGAATCAAATATGAAACCAAAAAAGCATCTCAGCTTGTGACAGAAGATGGCACGGGGTGGGATGCTTGTCTTTTTGTAGAACATATGTTCCTTGTAAAGTTGTTGTCACTGCTACAACCATAATAGAATGCAAAGTATCGATATGAAGGAAGGTGAAAGTGAATCTGGAGCGGGATGTAGTACAGATGGCGGATATGAGGCTGACAAAAAGGTGCGTACTGCCGAAATTCCGGTATGCTACGGCGGGGAATAGGGTCTCGATCTGGAGGAGGTCGCCGCGTATAAGCGGCTATTGGCCGATGAGGTTGTTCTCATTCATAGCAGCGCCGTGTACTTGGTATACATGATGGGGTTTGCTTCCGGTTTTCCGTAGCTCGGCGGCCTGCCGGAGAGATTGCCACCGAGGCGCTCTTCCTCGCGCCTGACGATTGTGGTGGGCGCTAGTGGGCGGTCGGGATTGTCGGGAGGCAGACCGGGGTCTGTCCTATTGTCACACCAGGCGGCTAGCAATTGATCGGCCAGTCGCCGATTCCGTTATTTCTCCGGATATGCCCCCTCCGATCTTGCTAAGATCGGGGGATACGATCTGGCGGATCTGGCCGATATAGCGAGACAATTGGCCGTTAGGCTCGGTTGCACGCAAGAAGCTGATCGCATTGTGAAGGCGGTAGAGGATGCTGTCGTATAGGATAGGAAGACGCCCGAGCATCCGAAGGACAAAGGGATATATAACAATAATGAAATGGGGTTGAATCAGGATGGCGTCGATTGAACGATGGAAGCTTTGCGCAGGAGCCAGGTGCCGATCATCTTGGCGGCATGGTTCGAAGATATGGAAGTATGCATACGCATGCCCGGGATGCTTCTATTCGAGAAATGGTTGGATAACATATCGGGCAATGACATGCTCTGCGTGGCTGGCTTATCGCGGAGAGGAGCCGATTGGCATGGCTATGATCGAACGGGATGGCGAGTCAGCCTATATCGGACATAATCCATCCTTCCGAAAATGAAGGATATGGAAAACAATTGGTGCGCGAAGTGATGAATCGCCCGGAACGGCCATCCGCGAGCAGATGGGTGGCGAGCATCGAAGAGCACAATAAGCCGTGCCTGGCTTGCTTTAAGCCCCTCGGCTATGTGACCGACGAGGAGGAGCCGGACGAAGACGGATTTATAGTTTGGTGTACGAACGGAGGTAAGGAATGAAGGAAGATGCAAATTACACCCGTTTGATCACTACTATTGGTCTGTGAAATGTGATAACTTATACTTTGTAGAGATGGATCTAAATATAGGAAAACCCATTCATGTTTTGGTGCGAATGTGTAGTGCACATGAATTTCCTGGGGGATTCGCACCATACTATTTCTAAAAAAATGGATTTTTTAACGTGGTCGATTTGTCATTGGATTTAAAAATTAGCTCTGAATTGTCAATTAATTGACTTTTTTAAACATTTTCAAGGTATTAATTAGGAATTAATGTCAATTTTCGCTGTCGCATCCTATGTGGATGCGTGGATTGAAATGATCTCTTCGGGGTGTCTTGCGAGGCGCAGGAACCGTCGCATCCTATGTGGATGCGTGGATTGAAATTTGACGGAGTTAATGGCCGCGAGCAATTCCTGGGTCGCATCCTATGTGGATGCGTGGATTGAAATCTTGTCGAGCATCCGGAAGATTTGGAAGCCCTCCAGTCGCATCCTATGTGGATGCGTGGATTGAAATGGATCTCACAAACAAACAATAGTGGCGTTACTCCGTCGCATCCTATGTGGATGCGTGGATTGAAATTGCCGTCGCTGGCTGTAGTAGCCGCCGGCTCTGGTCGCATCCTATGTGGATGCGTGGATTGAAATGTAAGGTCCTCGGTCGTAGAGAGACGCGCTTCGATGTCGCATCCTATGTGGATGCGTGGATTGAAATTTAACTCCTGACACAAGTTCAGTTGCGATTGCCTGTCGCAACGTAAGCGTCAAACCTGGCACACCTTCAACAGCCCCCGGGAATCATGAGAAGATGAGAGCAAATCCAAATCACAGGAGGTTGCCTCATGACGAAACAAGAACAACGCCGACAAGAATGGACCGCGCGCGTCGCAGCTTATGAAGCAAGCGGCCAGACGATGAAGGTCTGGTGCGCCGAGCATCACGTGACTAAAGATCAATTAAGATATTGGCTCCGTACCCTGAAAGGCCGCTCGACAGCGACAGCAGCAACCTCTTCCGTTCGCTTTGTTCCGCTCGCCTTAAGCGAACCGATGGCACATACGCCTTCCTCCTCCCTTACCCTCTATGTCGGCTCCACGCGCATTAAACTGACGGCAGGCTTCGACCCTAAGCCGCTTCGTGAAGCGGTCGCTGCCCTGGATGTGTCATGCTGACGCTCTCTAGCGCTCAGCGCGTCTATCTGGCTAGCGGAGCTACGGACTTACGCAAGTCTATCGACGGATTGGCTGCGCTCGTCCAAGAAAGCTTTGGCTTGAGTCCTTTTTCGGCGAGTCTGTTCGTCTTCTGTAACCGTGAACGCAATAAGTTGAAGCTGCTTTACTGGGATCATAATGGCTTTTGGCTATTCTTTCGGCGGCTTGAACGCGGTACGTTCCAATGGCCGCTCAGCCGCGAGCGAACGGTTGTCCTCTCTGCCCGTGAACTGCGTTGGCTGCTTGACGGTCTTTCGCTAACTCAGCGACTCGCCCATCCGGCGATTTCGCCCGAAGCGGCGATTTGAGCCAAATATGTGCGTGTAGCAGGAAATCCCCCGCGTTTGTCTAATTGTATATCTCTATGAAAACAAACGCGGAAACCCCTACCCTCGAACAACTTCAACAGCAAATTGCCGAGCTGACCGCCAAACTGAAGTGGTATGAAGAACAGTTTCGTCTGGCGCAGCAGAAACGCTTCGGCGCTACACCCTGATTAACTGGAGTTCAACCTGTTTAACGAAGCCGAAGTATGGGCCACGCCGAAAGGGCAAGAGCCCGAGATGGAAACACTGACCTACGAGCGGCGCCAAACAAGCGGCAAGCGCGAAGCTGAGCTGTCTAAGCTGCCGGTGGAAACGGTGACGTACCTGAGCAAATCTGCGCGTGCTGCGGCGGCTCCCTGCATGAAATGACCACGGAAACGCGCAGTGAGATTGCCGTCGTTCCGCCGCAGGTCAAGGTGGTTCGGCATGTCAGGCAGGTGTATGCCTGCCGCCGTCACTGCGAGCGTCATGAGCTGCAGACTCCCATCGTCACGGCGCCAATGCCCAAACCTGTATACCCGGGCAGCCTAGCCTCTCCTACTGCGATGGCGTATGTCATGTGCCAGAAATACGTGGACAGTATGCCGCTCTACCGACAGGAACAGCAATTTGCCCGTTTGGGCGATACGTTGTCGCGGCAAACGATGGCGAACTGGATGATTTACGGTGCCGAACGGTGGCTGAAGCCAATGGTGGAGGAAATGAAAAAGCATCTGCTGCTGCAGAAAGCGCTGCAGGCGGACGAGACGACGCTGCAGGCACTTCGGGAGCCGGGGAAATCGGCGGAAGCCACCTCATATCTGTGGTTATATCGAACCGGTCGCGACACAGAGCCGGTGGTCATTTATGACTATCGACGGACGAGAGGCGGCGAGCATCCGCGAGACTCCCTTGCCGGCTTCAGCGGCTATCTGCACGTAGATGGCTATGCCGGTCATCACAAGGTGAAGGATGTGACGCTGGTGGGTTGCTGGGCGCATGCGCGGCGCAAGTATGACGAAGCGCTGAAAGCAGCGCCAGTAGCCAAAGGCAATCCAAACACAGTCGCAGCGCAGGGGCTGGCGTATTGCAACCAGTTGTTTGCGATTGAACGCGAGCTGAAGGAGGCCACGCCGGAGGAACGTCACCAAGCGCGGGCAGAGCGAAGCCGTCCGGTGCTAGATGCGTACTATGCCTAGCTGCGCCAGCAGGCCCAAAAGTCTGTTGGGCCAGGCGATTGCCTACAGCCTAAATCAGTGGGAGAAGCTAAGCGATTTTCTGAAAGACGGCATACTTGAGATCGATAACAACCGCAGTGAACGTTCGATCATGCCGTTTGTAATCGGGCGCAAAAATTGGCTGTTTGCGAATACTCCACGAGGAGCTGCGGCCAGCGCAGCGATTCAAACAGTTGCCGCAACTTGCCGCAACTTGCCGACTTGCAAGAGGCTGAGGCATTCTCTCCGTTCATGCCATGGTCATCGCACCTTCCGGACTCCTGTCGCATGAACGAATCTGCATTCATCATACACTGGCCCCATTCTGACTGCTAGGTGGGGTCTATTTGTCGTTCACGAATAATCAGTGACTTGAAAAACATTCCATGTTATATTTTGTATTAAAAGGAGGGATGACCATGTTTGCTTATTTTAAAGGTGCGGGCGCTTCTGCTTTTGTTGCTACTGTAATTACCGTTTTAAGTTTTTATTTTGGGATAATAGAAATTTTCGGAAAATCCCTTCATGGGTTGTTTATGGCGCTTACGTTCACTATCGCGTCCAGTTATGTTGGTTGTGTATTAGGTTGGATTTTACTCACTTTCCTGAATAGAGCCAGATCAATAGATACAGGTGCAGCCGTTATGCTTTATGTTTTATTGGGTTGTATTTTTCCGTTCTGCTGAGTTTCGTATTTAGTTCTGGTGTATTTTCCTTTATCCTTATCACAGTAAGTGGTTCAGTATCTTTTTACATGGCGCAACGTATTAATCATGGACTACTATCTTGGAGTGCCGTATTATTCGGCCCACTTGTATTACTTACTTCATCGTATAGTTACTTGTATCTAACTATCTAAAAGTCACCATCCTATGTGGATGCGTGGATCGAAAGAAATCGAAACTTTAGATTTGTCTCTACCCAGAATGTAAAGTCAAGCATCAAATTAAACTTTCATGACTTCTTGTATGACTGCCAGAAATCGGAAAGGCGGTGCGCCCGGTCGATTTGCTGACAATGGATTCGTCGGGAGAGATTAGCAGACAGAATGGACAGTTAACTAAGAAGGAACTCATCTAGATTTGGTTTCGCTTAAACAAGCTGTAAAAAGTTACCGCAAAGCATGCAACCATGATATACTAAAAAGCAGGATAAGAACGTGAATGGATAAAATTCTATTTATTCCAATTAATTCATAAATATTATATTTCACCGCAGGTGCGAATGTGGAGCTCACATGAAAACCCCGGGAGATTCGCACCAAACTAATAGATAAATTATCCATAAAAATCCGGGCGAAATGCTAAATAATCAGCCATCTTGATGTAACTGCTCATTTTTTTGTAGCATTTGCTCGTTTTTGGTCCCTTTTGTTACATTATATGTATATTCCTGCTGTCGCATCCTATACGGATGCGTGGATTGAAATTCTGGAATGTCGCTTTAGAGGTATTACTTTTCAGTCGCATCCTATACGGATGCGTGGATTGAAATCAAATACTGCACTTACTCGCCTCAACGAATTGGCGTCGCATCCTATACGGATGCGTGGATTGAAATTCGACGCGCACCGAAAGATACAAGCGGAGGATTGGTCGCATCCTATACGGATGCGTGGATTGAAATATATTCCGTATAAGTCGGTGGACGACCGTTGGTGGTCGCATCCTATACGGATGCGTGGATTGAAATAAATAATTCGTTTTTGGTTTTGACGTTGCCCCATGTCGCATCCTATACGGATGCGTGGATTGAAATTGTCGCGATAATATCTATACAGTTTTGAACTACAGTCGCATCCTATACGGATGCGTGGATTGAAATGCTCCAGTCTTTGCCGATATTTTTCGAATGTTCCCGTCGCATCCTATACGGATGCGTGGATTGAAATGTCCAAAATTAAATCGCATGGTCATCTCCCTCCGGTCGCATCCTATACGGATGCGTGGATTGAAAGTCGGCGATCGGTATCAGATGACGGACGAGCATAGTAGCATCCTATATGGATATGTGGATTGAAAAAAATCAAAGTTTTAGATTTGTCTCTGTCCAGAATGTAAAGTCTAGCATCAAATTAAACTTTCATGATTTCTTGCATGACCACCAGAAATTGGAGAGGCGGCGGCCGCTCGATCTGCTGGCAATGGATTCGTCGGGAGAGATTAGCAGACAACATGGACAGTTAATTATAAGGAGTTCGTCTAGATTTGGTTTTCGCTCAAACAGGCAGTCGCAACACATACAACCATGATATACTTAAAAGCAGGACAAGAATGTGAACTGAAAAATTGTATTTATTTCAATTCACGCGATAAATGTTTTTCTTCATCGCAGGTGCGAATGTGAAGCTCACATGAAATCCCCGGGGGATTCGCACCAAACTAATGGATAAATTATTCATAAGACGGATTGTAAAATGAAGTGCGACACCTTCTTGGAATAAAAAACAAAGGGCCCATGGCCGGATTCGTGTAGAATGAAAGTTCTCACCACCCCATTCACACAAGGAGAATCCACCATGAGCTACACT
>NZ_BALG01000223.1 GCF_000315235.1 Paenibacillus popilliae ATCC 14706
CAGTTATCCAAATCGGGCAAGGAATCAGGACAGAATTCGACGATATGGTGATAAACGGCGATCTCAATTCTCGTTATGCCTATGGGGGAGCATTTTTAGCAGAGTTAATTCCTCTTGGTAAACTCGGTAAGCTTGGTAAGGTCGGTAAGCTGACAGGTAAGGGGCCGAGTGAACTTAGACACAAACTCGACTTGCAGATGTTTGCTGAGGGGACGGGGAATCGCGTGCCAACCAAGCTTGGTGCTGGCAGTGACCCTAATAATTTTGTAAATGAACATGCCAAAAAGCACTTGTATGACCCGACTAAACCATCGACTCCAAATAGATCGCAGTACGGTAAAGATGTTGATGTATTTCAGCTAAGACGGGACACTATGAACAATCCAGATAAAGCTTATTCCAATTGGCCTAATCCTAACAATCCTAATACCCAAAGAATCACGAAGTACTATAAAGAGTACGATGGGAATATTAGCACGCCAGATACTCCAACTGGAAGTCATAGGGTTTTCGAGAATATAGGTAACCCAAAAAGTAGCTCTCATTTCCCTTACGTCCCAAGAAAATAAAAGGTTGGTGAAATTATGACTTGGCTACTATATCATGCTATATTACCTGATATTCATGAACACCATGTTTCCGTCAATGAGGTTATGAGGGAAGGCATTAGTTTTCAAACCAAATCAAATAATTGGTATGGGAATGGTGGTGAAGTTAAAAACTCGATAACTAATATGTTAAAACCATCAGGCACTCCTCTGTGGATTGATTTCAAGAAGGCTTTGGGAGTTAATTTGACTCCCCATAAGCCACAATCATTCTGCTTCCCTATATTTACGGATAAAATTCGGGTATTTGATGGTGATATTTCCCTATCTATTTATGACCAAGCTTTCTATGAAGATTTAAAAGATTTTGATGAAGAAGCACTAAATTTTGATACTGGGGAAAGTGTTGAACATTGGATCATACAGTATTGGAACAGTATGGTGACGCTAGAAGAATATCTTGTACAGAAACCTTATCCTAAGCCGGAAGTATTGGTTTTTGAATCCGTTCCTAAAGAGATTATCCAAGTATGTGGAGAATAAACTATACTAACCTTGACTGGCTTCATGCCTTTCAAGGTTTCTTTTTTGGAGGGGGTGGGTGACGAATGAACTTATCATTCAACTAACATATCCGATCACGTTCGCCGTTCGATGACGAGCCCGGCAGGCACGACGTATTTTGTGACCAATGAGGAATCCATGCTCAGCCAACTTCTGATGGAAGT
>NZ_BALG01000222.1 GCF_000315235.1 Paenibacillus popilliae ATCC 14706
AGGTGCCACCGCAGCAGGTGCCGCTGGATCAGGTGCCACCGCAGCAGGTGCCGCTGGATCAGGTGCCACCGCAGCAGGTGCCGCTGGATCAGGTACCACCGCAGCAGGTTCCGCTGAATCAGATGCCACCGCAGCAGATGCCGCTGAATCAGATGCCACCGCAGCAGATGCCGCTGAATCAGATGCCACCGCAGCAGGTTCCGCTACAGCAGGTACGGGTTCAGCAAGCGCCGGTTCGGCAGGCATAGCCACAGGGATGGAAGGCTCGCCTGTGGCGGCTTCCTGTGGCTCCGCATGCGACTCTGCCGCATCAGTCCCGCTGACCGCAACCATTGGAGGAAGCTCCGGATGTGGAAAGGCAGGAGCCTCGACGACTTGCAGCGTCGCTCCATTGATGAAGGAATCAGGGAGATCCATTTGCCGCGAAGCCGCAGGAGCAGGCGTGCTGTAATCGCCTGGCGCATATTGCTCCGCGTCAGCGGCCAGATCCGTTAAGGCTTGCCACTTCGAGTTCTCGGTCGCAAGCACTCGCTGCAATATCGGCTCCAGTTCCATGGAGAGGAAGGTCACCGGGTCGAACACGACTTCCTTAACATGCTTGTAAAATTCATTCGGGAAAGCCATATCCAAGCAGAGGAGCTCGAACATCTCCCGATCCACCGGATTCGCCTCGTGGTAGGCGCCGATCATTCCGCGAATCCAGGCCATATCCCATACACCCATATCGTCCATCGTGCTCGTGATCAGCTTCCGCAGATCACGGAACGGAAAATCATAAGCGACACCGTCTAAGTCGATGACCCAGATACCGCCGGGCCCCATTTGACCGTTCGACCATCCATAGTCTTGGTGGACGAGCCCCCAATGCGGCTCTCCCATCGCCGTCATGCTGAAATATTTGGAGGCATGCAGCCGTTCCAACGCTTCGCGCGCTTGTCTCTCGAATTCATCGACGACGCCAAGCAATTGCTGGCTGACAGGGAATTCATTATAGGCGTTGGCAAGATCCCGGAACCATCCGATCTTGGCAATCATTTTTTCATAGTATTTCGGCCAGGTGTACAGCCGGGACGATTTGCCTGCCCGCGCAGGGGGGACATACCCTTTGGACAGACGGTGGAATTCGCCAAGTCCATAACAAAGCGTCGCAGCGCCCTCCAGATCGATTTTGGATACAGGCTGCATCGGCTCGATCCAGTCTGTTACAATCCAGAGCTTGCCCCCGGCTTCCACGTAATTCTCATTTCCCGTCGTTGGAATCAGCGCAGGCACACGCGCTCCTTGCTCGACCAGATACTGCTGTGCGCCGATGCTGAACAGACTGCGGGCAGGCCTGCGGTGCAGCACCTTGAGACTGCGGGGGCCTTTGTCGGTGTCGATTCTCCAGATGGCCCCGCCTTTGTCGGGCTTCGATGTAATCAGCACCATGCTGCTGACCAACATGGCATATTGGCTCATGACATGCCGCGCTACTTCCTCCACTTCAGGGGGCACATATTGTTCCAGTACCGTGCCGGGCGGGACGGTATGAATCAGATGCTCCCAAGGACCAATTTGAACTTGTTCCATCGGCTTTCCCTCCATAATCGTTAGTAAGTCACATCACAGACAGAACCAGATGGCGGTAAAGATCCAGCATCCGGCTTGCGGTTTGGGAGACATGGAATCGCTCCGTCACGAAGGACCTGCCGGACAGCACCAACTTGCTAATCTCTGCGCTTCCCATCTGCCGAATCTGCTGAATATGGTTCATTAGCAGTTCTTGCGATACGGGCTGATCTGCATGGTGATCGCCGAACCAGCAATCCCACGCTTGATCATATTTGCTGGCGTCGATAACACCGAGGACCCCTCTGCTTCCTGCGGATATAAGGGGGCGTAGGCAGGCCATGGCTTCCAGCCCGATACGGCCGGTTCCAATTACGCAATCGCTGATGGCGTAGCAAGCTCTCATATTCAATACTTCTCCCGGAAAAATGATAAACGATTCTCCAGCCAACTGCTGCTCTCGCTCTACGAGCTCCGCCACCTTTTCCTGGTCTCGACCGCCTCCCACAATCATGAGAATGAAAGGCAAGTTCCCGAATCTGCGCAGCGTGGCTACCGTGCGAATCGATTCCCCGCATAATTCCGCCTTCTCCCAGGATAGACGGCTGGCATATAATACGACAAAGGCATGATTCGGTATCCCCAGCTTGCTGCGTAAGTATTGCTGGTATATTGGAGTGTAGGCGTCATACTCGGCCACATCGACCCCGTTGGGGATGAGCTGCGACTCGATACCATGAAGGCGCAGCATGCGTTCCACCACGGGGCTGACACTAATGAAGGTCGTGCCGGGTTGCAGCTTCTCAATCACAGGGCCATCGTAATAGCATCCATGAACGGTAAAGACAAAAGGGATATTCATGTGCTCAGCCGCCTTCCTTGCCAGCTCGCCGGAAGGAATCTGATGGGCATGCACAACATGGATTCGTTCGGCAAGGATCACCATTTTCAGCACGTTCAAATGCTGGATCTGGTTTGCCACGTCAGGCGTGAAATTATCCTGCACGAAATCAATCTCATAGTACGGACATCCGAGACCGATAAACGAATCTAACAGCTTCCCTCTTTTGCCGGCAACAGCCACGAACGCACCCCGACGGATGAGCTCTCTTGTCAACGACAGCGTATACGTCTCAGTTCCTCCAATATTGAACTGATCGATGACCATCAAGATACGTAGCAGCCGTAGGGCAGGGGAAAGAACGGGAGAGAAATCGGCAGGTACTGGACGTAGGCTAGCAGGGCTGCCCATTCCTGTCCGTTTGTGGGTTCGCTTCATCAAGGTGTAGGCACGTCTTCCCGTTTTTTTCTTATCGGTCAGCGCCTGTTTCGTTTTCTGCATCGATTCACGCCCTTTATAGAGGGGTTAGCATATATTTTATTCATATGTCATAGGACCAAAAGTGACATGTACACTCGTGTATTTTTGAGGATGCTATTTCTTTTCCGCCATTGACTACCTATTTTTCGGGGGAGGATGAATATATTGCATCAGAGTCTGCCGGGCAGAGGGATCACCGATTCTGCCGACGCGCTATAAGGCTGGATCGGATGATATGATTATGCAATATTAGGAGAATGAATTGATCAAAAAGGAGTGGTTAAGATGGGGGCATCCCTCGGTGTCGGTGTGAACGATGCCTTCCGAACTTCTGTGGAACGGGTTTGCCGTCACTTTTCGCTAGGCGAGCTGCTGGGGGAAGCGATCAAACTTCGGGGATCTTTTAATATCAATGTCAAAATCAGAACGACAAAAGGATGCTATGTCATTCGATTTGCTAATTCTACGGTTCGTGAAGAACATCTTCAATATGTGTCAAGCTTGCTGGATGCCTTGCCGGAGGTAGAGATTCCCGTGCTGCGGCCGCTTAAGGATGAGCAGGGCGCCAGCACAATTTATGATGTGGGTCAGCAAATTCAAGTGACCCCTTTTGTATGGGGGAGAAGCTTCCAGTGCCGGGAGCAGCAAGTGCGGGCGAGTGCAGGCATGCTGCGGAAGTTCCACCACTTGTTGCGGAATATGAAACCGGGGCCGATTCCAGACTGGTCATTTTATCGATCGACCGATGATTTGATCAATACATTCCGTCATCTTGGAACGCTGCCGGGAATATCGGCTGAGGAGTTATCTTGCATATCTTATTTTATGGAGCGGACTCTCAAGCAGTATGGTGAAGCGGAACCGATGCTGCCACGTTCCATTATTCATGGCGACTGGCATTTTTGGAATCAGCGGTATCTGTTCGACAATGTCAATTGCGTGATGGACTTCGATTTCGTTCAGCATGCCGTCCCATTGTTCGACGTTGCCTATGCGCTATGGGTTATCTATTTGCTGCTCCCGCAATATGCGGAGACATTCGATGCCGCCTTTTTATCAGGCTATGGGGAACTGACCGACGAAGAGATTCGTGCTCTTCCTGCAGCGCTCTCTCGAGTAAGCTTGTTCTTCCTCTGTCAGGCGGCTTACGCGCCCGATCCAGAACAAAAGTGGAACCAGCAGTTCAAATGGCAAATGCCTTTTCTGGAATGGATGGAGGGGGAAGGGCGCCGCCGCGTCAGCGAACTGGCACGTATGGCAAGAGGGTAGATCAATTGTTACTTACTTTGTCATAGAATGGAGAGAGCCGGGAATCCCGGCTCTTTTGGCGTGCCTATCGCAAGCGTTGATTACCAATACTTTAACATCTACGGATTTTCTCTTTTTTGCTAGAATGAGGAGGAGCGTAATCTATCATCTCTAGTAAAGGAAGGATATCCGAATTGAGTTTTCGACGCAAATTCGTTATTTTGGCGACGGCAGCCGCCATGTTCATTACAGGAAGTCTGGCATGGGGAGAATCGAAGAGCGCCCCGCTGCCCTTCGACGACATCGAGGGCCTCTATGGCCAGGAAGATATTGTCGCCCTCTATAACAAAGGGATTGTGACCGGCTTCGGCAACCGGACCTATGAACCGGAGAAACCGGTGACGCGGGCCGAGTTCATCTCGATGGTGAACCGTCTGCTCCAGGTGCAAGCCGTGGCCAGTGATATTCCTGCATTCGATGACGTGCCGCGCAAGGCGTGGTACTACGGTGCGGTGCAGGCGGGATTGCTGCTCCAATTGGTGGATGGAACGGGAGATCGTTCCTTTGAGCCGCAGCGGTCAATCACCCGTCAAGAAGCGGCGGCTATTATTATGCGGGCATTCAAGCAAGCGAAGGAGTCGGCAACCGGCGGGCTGACTTACAAGGACGCGTCCCTTATCGCGGAGTGGGCTGTTCCGTATGTCAGCATAATGCAGCAGCAGAATCTGATGAACGGGGATGGAGGCAAGTTCCGTCCGAACGACCCCATGACTCGTCAAGAAACGGCTGTCGTACTGCATCGCGCCCTTCAGCGGCCGGATTGGTCGAACGCGTTGGATGCGCCTTCGCCGCAGCGCATTGAACTGGGATGGCAGTATGAATTGACGACGCAGCAGTACCTAGCACGCATTGCTTCTAGCTCTGTCAATACATTGGCGCCACGATGGTATTTTCTTGATTCTTCCCAGACCGTCGCTAATTATACTGACATGACGATCATCAACTGGGCGAAGCAGAATGGCAAGCAAGTGTGGCCATTGGTGGGCAACCGGTTCGATGCGGATCTGACACATCAAATTCTAACCGATCCGGCACGGAAGAACGCCGTCATATCGAAGCTGACAGGCTATGTCAAGCAGTATGGGCTCGATGGCTTGAATCTTGATTTTGAAAATGTATATGCGAAGGATCGGGAAGCGCTCACCGCCTTCGTCACCGAGTTGGCCGACGAACTGCACCGAGTGAAGGCCGTGCTGTCTGTAGATGTGTCACCAGATCTGGAGACGGATTGGACCGAGGCCTTCGATTATGCTGCCTTGGGAGAAGCGGCGGATTATATCGTGCTGATGGGATATGACGAGCATTGGAATGGCGCCCCGACAGCCGGATCGGTATCGTCGCTGCCGTGGGTTCAGCGCGCGGTGGATAAGCTGCTGATGTCGGTTCCTTCCGACAAGGTGATTGCTGCTCTTCCCTTCTATACGAGAGAGTGGAGCATGCAGGGGGAGAAGCTGTCTTCCCGCGATGTGACGTTGATTGAACAAGGAGAGCTGTTGCGCTCACGCAAGCTTAAATGGGACAGCAAGACGGCTCAGTATGTGGCGGATTTCACGGCCAGCGGTGTTCGGCATCTGGTATGGGCAGAGGACAGCCGTTCCCTCGCCGCGAAATATGCGATGGCGGCGAACCGTGATCTCGCGGGCTTCGCCTACTGGTATACGGGGGCCGAGACCGATGATATTTGGGATGCGCTGGAGAATGCATGGAGATATGCTTCACTTCGGTTCTAGCGCGGCAGGGATCGATGCCCCATGATCAGGGGGGTGAACATGACGAGGGACACCCCCTTTCTAGTATGAAGATGGATATGCCTTGTCGGTAAGGAGTCAGACGTTGCTCAAGTGACAGGGATGAAGTCAAAAGGTCGAGTACGGGAGCCAATATCCCCCCTTACTCGACCTTTTTCGAATCTTATGGGCATCACACAGGAAATAAAAACTACTAGCTTTTATAATTTGAATTGCTGAACGATGGCTTGCAATTCCTTGGACATTTCTCTCAACTGCTCCGTAGAAGCGGAAATTGTCTGGACGGAAGCAAGCTGTGTTTCGGATGCCGATACGACCGTTTGTACGGTCTGGGAAGCTTCTTCCGCGATCGAAGCCACTTCCTGTACAGAGGCCGAGATTTCTTCTGTCCCTGCCGACATTTCCTCGGTAGAAGCAGACGTTTCCTGTATTTCGAAGGTGACTTTTTGGACCGTATCCAAAATGCTCTCGAAAGTCTGTCCGGCCTTGTCTACGATGTCCATACCGGATAATACATCCTCCTGCACAAGCTTCATTGATTTTGTCGTCTGCTGCATGCTGCCCTGAATTTCCTCGATTAAGCTTGCGATTTGCTTCGCGGAATCCGCGGACTGTTCCGCTAATTTGCGAACCTCCGCCGCGACTACAGTGAACCCTCTACCGCTTTCTCCCGCTCTGGCCGCTTCGATGGATGCATTCAGGGCTAGAAGATTGGTCTGGCTGGCGATATTGGTGATGACATCAATGATCTTCCCGATTTGCTCTGAGGCTTCATTTAGTTGTTCAATGGAGGCCCCCGTCGTCTTGACTGAATCATGAATGGTCTTCATTTGGCTGGCCGCCTCATTCAAAATCGCATTGCCCTGTCCTGCCTGCTCGGTGGAGTAGCCCGACAATTCGGTTACGCTTGTCGCTCGATCCACGATCACTTCGATGCCTTTGGCCATCTCCTCGAGTGCGATCGCGTTTTGCTTGGACGCCATCTGCTGGCTTGTCGATCCGGCGGCAACTTGCTCCATGGAAGCGGCGATTTGCTCCGATGTGAGCGCGGTCTCTTTGGCGTTATCAGCTACGAGACTCGAGCTCTCATATAGCACCTTGGCCTGTTTATCTACGGTTCTCATAATCGCGGAAAGGCCGTCTATCATCTGATTGAAATCATTCATAACCTGTCCGACTTCGTTTCTCGATTTATAGGTACCGCGGACCGTAAGATCGCCTTGCTGCGCCTTGTTCATCAGTCGCTGCATCTCCTTGAGCGGAGGCACAATGGCTTTATGGATGAACAGGCCAATCGCGACACTTATAAACAGGGCCAGCCCGCCAATCATAAAGTTTCTGTTGATGGCGCTCTTCCCTACCGCCATCTGCATTTGCTCTTCCTTAGCCGCCGCGCTCAGGTTCTGATCAATCAGTTTCGTGATCTGGTTTTGAATCTCCGTGCGGGCCTTTGTCACCTTTTCATTATACAAAGTAGCTGCTTCCGCCCTTTTATTTTGCATGGCCAGCGCAATCACGTCGTCGATTTGTTGTACATAAGGCGGAATTAACTCGAGGTACTGGTCGAATATCGCTTGTTCCTCTTCATCATCCACAATGAGAGGAGCAAAACTTGCGCGAAATTGTTTGTTTTCATCTAGTAAACGTTCCACCTCCTGTTGCAAACGTTTCTTCTCCTCCGTATCGACACTGTTGATAAGCGTAGATATAACGGTATCTGTTGCACGATTATTTACCTGAATTTGATTCAGCCATTCGATGGGCCTCAGATTTCGGCTAAAAACAAGCTGGGTATTTTGATTGATGTCATGAATGGAAATATAGGAGTTGAACGTACTGATTCCTAACAACAACACGCTAACCCCAACCAAAATATAAATTTTAGTCGCTATTTTTACATTCCGAAAAAGTAATAGAAATCTGTTATTCATGTTGAATTCCGCCCTTTGTCTCAATAAATTTGAATGGAGTGCTTAGTTTGTGACTAACTATATGTGAGCATATGACTACTTATATGAGACTTTAGATTTATGTATTTGACCTGCTTTTCAAGTTTCTTGCTCCCTCCTTATGAAATGGTTGCTTTCGAATGGGGAAACCTCATGTAGTTGCAGGAATCATGCCGAGCAAATCAGGGTAACTATATAATTATCGACATATTTCGATATATTTTTATAGATATCGCCCAAAAAAAATTAGGTACTATTTAGGGGATATATGTGAAGTTCTTAAATCAACTAGGTAAATCAACCTACTTGACTCAATCTTTTTTTGCCTATATAATATTTAAATCATTTAAATAATTGATAACTTAATTAATGAATCATTTAATCATCTTTTTAGGAATGAGATATGCTCATCTCGGTGCCGAAGGAAGGAGTGGAACGATGGAGCGCATGTCATTGTGGGTGGATCGCTATGAACAGGCGATGACGATATTGGCACGCACGCTATGGCATGATATGACGAACGTGAAGGAGTTGGGGCTGACGATGGCGCAGTATTCGCTGCTGAACGTAATTGAGCGGCGGGGACCGGGCAAGGTATCCATGCTCGCCGAACAATTAGGCGTAACTTCGAGCGCGGTTACCGTGATGATTGATCGGCTGCTCGACAGCGGGTTGGTCGATCGCTACCCCGACAAGTCCGATCGGCGGGTCGTGCTCGTCTCGATTACCGAGGCCGGCCTCCGTCTGCTGCGGCAGGCGCAGGACAGGTCGAGGCGGACGTTGACTGCCTATTTGTCCTTGCTGGAAGAGGACGAGCTGGAGCAGATGGTCAGCCTGAGTGAGAAGTTGGCGGCGCAAGCGCTCGTGTATAAGGGCGGCGAATAAAGGGCGGGGGCTGCCGATTCCGCATCAATGGCTACCGATTATTTTTATCGTTTGGAGGAGATTTATGACTCGCACTCATAAGAAAAGAAGGCTGCTGGATCTTATCAACCGAGTTATATTTATTACGATAGGCGCTGTCATGATGGGCGTAGCCCTGGAAATGTTTCTGGTGCCTAACAACATTATTGACGGGGGAATTGCGGGAATATCGATTATTTTGTCCAAGACGACCTCGCTGAAGCTCGGGTTGTTCCTGTTCCTTCTCAACGTGCCGTTTCTAATGCTTGGGTATAAGCAGATCGGCAAGACGTTCGCCCTTTCCACCTTGTACGGCATCGCCGTTATGTCGGTGACGACCGCATTGCTCCATCATGCGGAGGCGTTCACGAACGAGACGCTGCTGGCCGTTCTGTTCGGCGGCATGATGCTCGGCGCGGGCGTCGGTCTCGTCATTCGCTTCGGCGGATCGCTGGATGGAACGGAGATTGTCTCCATTCTGGTATCCAAGAAAATCAACGTTCCCGTCGGACAAATCATCATGATCATTAATGTATTTATTTTTATCGCTGCCGGCTTCGTGTTCGGATGGGATTCGGCCATGTACTCTATCTTCACGTACTATATTGCCTTCAAGATGATCGATATCGTCGTCGAAGGCCTGAACGAATCCAAGTCGGCTACGATCATATCGTCGGAGTATGAAGAAATCTCGCAGGCCATTATCGATCGGCTTGGCCGCAACACGACGTTCATCTATGCCAAAGGCGGTTACATGCGCGAGGATACGCAAATGATCTATTGCGTGCTCACGCGCCTGGAAGTGGCGAAGCTGAAGGCGATTGTGCAGGATATCGATCCGAAAGCCTTTATCGTCGTCGAGTCCGTAACGGACGTGCTGGGCGGCAATTTCAGCAAGGCGAATATTCATTAACAAAAGCGGCCCTTCCCGGGTGAATGCGGGAGGGGCCGCCGCTGCTTTTAGACAAGCGCCGCATGTCAGCGCTCCTCCTTCGGCGCATTCGGAGCGGGACGTCGGCCGGGGAACAGCACCTCGAGCATGGCAAGAACGCGTTCCCGCTCCTCCCGGCTCAACGGCTGTCCATAATAATGGACAGGGCCGCTGTCGTTCAACACCTCCGTCAATTCATAGATCAGTTTTTTCTCCTTGACGCCGTGGGGCGCAAGCTTATTCCCGCCGGCCCGGTAATTCCAGCCTGGGCCGTCCATGCCGTCCATTTGTCTCGCCGGATGCGGCCACTCCCCGTTCTCGTGTGCGGGAACCGAAGGGTCTTCCTTCAGATTCATGTAGCCGGCGGCGCTCATAAGCCACTCGTACGGAACGGAATAGACATGGGCCAGCTTCTTCAGCGTCTCGGGCGTCGGCTTGCGCTCCTTGCCCGTGCGCGGGTCGCGTCCTTTCTCCAGACTGCTTAAATAAGTATGGCTGACTCCAGATTCACGTTCAATCTCCCGCAATGATCGCTTGCCCCGAAGCTCCTTCAATATTCTCTCGATGCTCATCGGCCAGACCTCCTTTCCCATCTTTTTTCGCGTTTCATGACTTGCAAACAGCATAACATTGAGGTATAGTAATAGCAAGCGTTGCTATTCTTGGATACCGTACAAGGGGAGAACAGTCCCTAACACGCACGGACACCGGACAGATGCCTTTGTATGGGCCGAGATTGGCGCGCGCATAGGCTTGGAGGCAGTGCATTTCAGGAATATGCAGGGATTAGAGGGGGGCAGGAGAGGGCCGTTCCCGCAGAGAGAGGAGGGGCAGCATGAAAAACACGGCAGAAAACCATTCATTGAGCGCTATTCATGAATAGCAATAATGACACACATCGCTTGATCAAAAGCGCAGAAACGGAGAGCATACTATGGATGAAGAAGGTGGGGAAGTGAGATGAACATTCATCACCTGGTGCACTGCAGCCAGCTCAAGACAGGTCTGCTGGAGATTGCCTGCCTGCTGGACGACGACGAGCAGTACACGCGGCCGATGGCCGTCCAGGATCTGAAGAAGCTGATCGAGCAGGCCGTGCTGTTGGAGAATGCATGCCAGGGAGAACGGTGCCCGATTTGCCACCGCATGCATGAATGCGGGCATTGAAGCGGGTCTGAACGGCACGGGCCCGATGGAGCAAGCAGAGCCGGACAGCCTGCGGGTGGTTGACGCGCGGGAGCGGCGGGTGTCGCCATGACAACAGGGAGTGGCAGGAAGCGATTCGGCTGGCATACCGCCAAGCCTACGGGCTGGACAAGGCAATCGTCCCGACCGGATGATCCGGCACAGGATCCCAGCCCCGTGCCGGAACAACGCCTTAATCGCAGAAAAACTGCTGCCGGTACCGGCGCGGTGACATACCTTCATACCGGGAGAAGCAGGCGGCGAAGTAAGCCGCTTGGTGGAAGCCGACCTCCTCGGCGATGCGCGAGATTGGCAGATCCGTCTGGTGCAGCAGCAGCTTCGCCTGCTCGATGCGGCAGCGCGTTAAATATTCGATTGGGGAGCATCCGAATTGCTTCTGCATGCAGCGGGCGATATAGACCGGATGGAAGTTCAGGCTGTTACCGAGCGCTTGAACCTTAATATCTTCGCGGTAATGGCGCCGGAAGTAAGCGGCTGCCCGCTCCGCGCACGCGGCGGCGGGGGATAGATCCGTCGGATCCGCCGATACCGACAGGAGATGGAACAGCTGTTGGAACAGCATCTGCTCCTTCCAGGGGGTGTTCGGCTCGGGTATCCCTTCCTGGAACTCCTGGAGCTGAAGCAGCACTTCACGCAGGCGATCCGGCTGCAGCGGCTTGCCGAACTGCGGCAAGGTCACGAGGAACGGCCGCGGGGCGAAGGACGACGGGGAGGCCATGGCTGCCTCGCAACCGTCGAAGGCGTGGGAAGATGGGACGTCCTCGAGAGCCTCCCACGCTCCCTCCGTCTGGAAATGCAGCCAGAAGTACGTTGTCGGCTTCCCGCATTCCTTCGTTCCTCCGTGGGTTTGATCCGGCCGCAGAATAAGGACATGATCCGGATGGACCGCATATTCCCGCTTCTCCTCGTGCATATGAAGACAGCCTCCGGTCACGAACAGCATGTCGAACACTTCGATATTCCGGCGGCTCGCATGCTTCTGCCCGGGTTCCATCATACCCGCTCCGCTGTAAATGTAATAGGGCAATGGCGGTAATGTGAACTGCAGCGCTTTCATTGGGAGATCCTCCTTTATTCGAATTGAACAGGTTGGCATCTTACTAGTTCAAGTTGATATGTTGACACATCTAGATGAGTATACCATCTATAATGATTACGTTCTATCCGTTGTGCAAGAGGATATACAGCCAACATCAGAAGATAACGGAGGTTTCATTTGTGAAAAGAGAATGGAATCGGTATGCATTGGGAGTGCTGGCATGGCCGATTTTTATTGAATTGTTCCTGCAGTTTCTGCTGGGGGCGGCGGATACGCTGATGGTGAGCCGCATCTCCGATGATGCGGTCGCGGTTGTCGGCTTCTCCAACCAGCTGTTCCAGGCGCTAACGACCCTCTTCATGACCGTCGCGAGCGGGTCCGGCATCTTGATCGCGCAGAAGTTCGGTTCGCGGAGGGAGGAGGAGGCGCGTTCCGTGGCGATGATGGCGGTGGCGGCGAGCGCGATGATCGGACTAGCGCTCAGCTTCGTACTCTACGCGAAGCCGCGCGCGATCGCGGCGGTGCTGCAGCTACCGGATAGCCTGCTGCCGTTGGCGGACACTTATATTTCGATTGTCGGCGGCGGCATGGTGCTGACGGCGCTCACATCGACGCTCAGCACGGTTATCCGGAATACCGGGAATACGAAGGGGCCGATGATCATCGCGATCGGGATGAACGTTATCCATGTCGCCATGAACTACGGGTTCATCTTCGGCTCCTTCGGCTTCCCGCAGTGGGGGCTGACCGGGGTCGCCCTATCGACCGTCATCAGCCGGCTGTTGGCGACGGCCGTGCTGGCTTATGTGTTCGTCCAATCGTTCGGACATCGCATCCGCCTGCGGGAGATGTTCGCCTTCGACGGGGCCCGCTTCAAGGAGATCCTGCATATCGGCTGGCCGCTCGGCGTCAACATGTCCTGCTGGGTCTTCTCCCAACTTGTCATATTCGCCTTCATCGCGATGCTGGGGCCGCAGGAGCTGGCGGCGCGGACGTACATGAATACGCTGGAATCGTTCTGCTTCTTGCTCGGATCTTCGATCGCGATGGCGTTGCAGATTCAGGTCGCCCATCTGTTCGGGGCAGGCCGGATGGAGGAGGCCTACACCGGGGCCTATCGCGCGCTGTTGTACGGATTGCCGCTCGTCACGGTCAATGCGCTCGTGCTGCTATTCGCGGGCCGGGCGCTGCTTGGGCTGTTCACGGTCGATCCGGAGATTGTGGCGCTCGGCGTCTCGCTGCTCGGACTCAATCTGCTGTTGCAGCCCGGCAAAATGCTGAACATGGCAATGGGCAACGCCCTCAATGCGATAGGCGATACCCGCTTCGTCATGCTGACGGCCGTATTCTCGATGTGGCTGGTCGCCACGGGCTTGTCCTACTTGACGGGCATTCATTGGGGTTGGGGGCTTGTCGGCATCTACGCCTGCATGATCGCGGATGAATACATTCGTGGCATCCTCGTGCTGTTCCGCTGGAAGGGGCGTCGATTCCTGAAGCGATCCGAAGCGGCGGAGACAGGCGATACAAGGGTAAGGCCCATCTCGGAGCGCGCCTAGAATAATTGCATAATCAATCGTGACATCGGTAGAGGGAGGCGCTGAGGCCGTCACTTTTTTCCGGCTTTCCGTGAAGCGAAGAGCTGGTATAATTATGGCATAGCCGGGCGGGACTCCGCAGTGCGCGGCCCGCCGATACGAACGAAGAGGAGACCGGAGCAACAGGTGGCGAAGGGCGGATGAGACAGAAGGAATGGATATATAATATCGGCCAATACAGCCCGTAAGATGATATAGATCACATACATCCAGATGCCTTATCGAAGCTTATTTTTCATGATTTTTATGGCAAGACGTTGTGAGGGGGTTATCAGTGAATGACGAACAAGACAAAGGTGAAAATCATAGGGGTGGCATTTCTGCTGTTCCTCCTATCTGGTATTGGGTATTTTCTTTGGGCCACCGCGTCCGATTCTGACAAGGAAGATCCGCTTGTGACCAAGACCTTTCTTAAATTCAATACGGTGATTCAATTGAAGTTGTATGGTGATGAAGCGTCGGAGAAGCATCTTGACGAAATCGAGAAGCTGCTGGATCGAATCGATCAGCAAATCAATATGAGCAATCCTGAGAGCGAAATATCCGGGGTGAATTCAGCCGCAGGAAAAGAAGCGGTAAACGTTTCGCAAGATACCTTCGATTTGGTGAAAAAGTCCGTAGAGTACGCCCAAGTTACGGGGGGAACTTTCGATCCGAGCATCGGATCGCTGGTCAAGCTGTGGAGGATCGGAGCTGGCGGGGAGCATCCCCCTGCTGACCATTTCATTGAGCAGGCCAAGTCGCTTGTTAATTACAGGGACATTGAACTGGATGAGAAAAATAGGACGATCAAGCTGGCAAAGGCCGGCATGTCCATCGATCTTGGAGCGATTGGCAAAGGGTACGCGGGAGAGCTGGTGTCTGACTACCTGCGTCAGGAGAAGGTTGGCAGTGCGATTATCGATCTGGGCGGCAGCACGATTATCGCGGTGGGCAGCAAGCCTGGAGGAGAGGTATGGCGCATTGGGCTGCAAGACCCGGACCGGAAGCGAGGGGAACAAATTGCCATCGTTCAGCTTCGAGATGAGACGATCGGCACATCCGGCGTCTATGAACGCTATTTTATTGACAACGGGATCCGATATCATCATATACTGGATCCAACAACGGGAGCACCGGCACAGAACGGGATCAAGAGCGTGACCATCATCGGTCGAACCGCCACAGCCGGCGATGCGCTTTCAACGGCAGCGATTGTGAAGGGTTTGCAGGAGGGACTGGCATATTTGGAGCAGACCCCTGATGTTGAAGCCATGTTCATTATGGAGGATAACAAGGTGTACGTGACTTCGGGATTGAATGGGAAGATGAAGCTCACGAACTCACAATATACCCTTGTTGAAGCGGAATGATCCGACTTGTTGTGCTGGCATAAAAAAACCGGTCCATGACCGGTTGGAGCAAGTACTGCGGGTTGTATTGCTATCATCTACAGTCTATTAAGCACGAACTGCTCGATCAGGGCGGCGATTCCGGCGACGGCCAACATCAGCAGCAGAGGGAACGATGCCGGCACGTACCAGTACAGGGCAGTGAGGAAAGACGCACACCATATGCCGGTACACCAATGACAGCTCAGCAGCGTTCCCATCCAATGCCGGAAGCCCGCCCCCCGGATATCGACTTGCCGGATGACGGTTCCATTGTCTTGGGGGGTGTAGGTGACGGTCATAAAGGGCGTTCGCAGCGGCCAGGTAATATCGTCATAGACGATAAGATGGGTCAGACGGAACGATGCCAGCGCCAGAATGACCAACTGAATCCAGGTCAATTCCTCCATGTCAGCTCCTCCTTCATGAATGCGTGATACCAGCATGTCCAGTCCTTCTCTCTTCCAACGGCATATAATAGATCGAGGTAAGAGAAATGGAGGTGACTGCTGATGTGTTTCTGCAATTCGGTGAATCGGCTCAATTCCAAGCCAGGCAGAACGATAGAGGTCGTGAATAATACGAGAGTACCGTCTCCGCCACAGCAAATTGTCGTTACGGCCCGCAATATCGAAGGCGTGGCAAGCCCGCAAGCTCCATGGCAAAAATAAGAGTACTGTCCCTGCGGAGAGATATCCGTATACCGTATGCTATGTAGCGGTTCCCTTGTTGGTTCACAGCGGGAGCACAAGTGAGGTCAGAAGCGGAAGCCCAAAAGGACCAGACTTGTCCATCTGTTTTTTTGGGGCTGTCTGTCGAAGAGACTACAGCGGCGTGAACATCGCGGCGAGCTTGTGGGCAACGGATCCGACGACGCTCGCAAAGGGGCCACCGCGCATGCATTCCGACTGCTTGCCTGAGATTGCACCAACCTCATATTGCACTTGCGGAAGCCGGTCAGCCTGACCGGCTTCTTTGGCATGCGTCCGATTCAAGCTCCCCACTTGGCGGCATGAACCGATACGCCACTTTCCTTTCCGACTATGGCTGGATTCCGTAAGGCAGAAGTTATCGCGGATAGCCCCTCGGGCCATCCTATTTTGAACGGGACGTGCATAGGTTCTAGTAATGGGGGACAATGGCTTGGGCTCGCCCCAGCAGAACAGTTCGCAGCTAAGGATCGGAATCGGCAGGCACAATTCGAAAATGTACGTACATAGGGATGGGGTGAACTCGTTGGCGAATCGTTCCTCCGGCACATGGAATCGGCATACGCTGCATATTACGGGCATGAACTGTGCCGCCTGTGCGGTTCGAATCGAAAAGGCATTGCGGCGCATGAAGGGGATCGGCAGAGTGTCCGTCAATTTCGCTGTCGAGCGGGCTTCAATTGAGCTGGACCCGGTCCGCCTGCACCTGCGGCAGATCGAGGACAAAGTCGTGCAGCTTGGCTTCGGCATTCGGAAGGATATGGATGCCGGCACTTATCTTGGCACGGATGTGACAGGGCTGTGGATCCGCTTCATCGCTTCGGCCCTGCTCACGCTGCCCCTGCTGTGGACGATGTTCTCCCACTACTGGCTTACCTCCTCGATATGGGTTCCAGAGCTGTTCTTCCAGCCCTGGTTCCAGCTTGCCTTGGCTACGCCGGTACAGTTCATCATCGGCATGCCGTTCTGCTTCGGCGCTTTCCACGCGCTGCGGAACCGGGGGGCGAATATGGATGTGCTGGTGGCGCTCGGCACCTCGTCGGCATATTTCTACAGCCATTATTTGGCCATGAAGGCGATCCGGTCTCCTCCTGCCGAAGGACAGCATATTCCGCTCTATTTCGAGACCGGATCGATGATCATTACGGTCGTGCTGCTTGGCAAGCTGCTCGAAGGGGTGGCCCGCCAACGCACGATGAACGCGATGCGCGGCCTTCAGGAGATGCGGGCAGACTATGTCCATGTTATCCGGATGCAGCGGGAAACGCGGATTCCGATAGAGGAGATGCAAGTCGGCGATCAGGTCGTCATTCGCCCAGGCGAGCGGATTCCGGTGGATGGCGTTATCGTGCGCGGTCATTCGGCGGTCGACGAGTCGATGATTACCGGGGAGGGAATGCCGCAAGACAAGAGCGCCGGGGGCCAGGTGATGAGCGGGACGATAAACCAGCACGGGACCCTCGCCGTGGAAGCGCAGCGGATCGGTTCCGATTCCACGCTGGCGCAGTTGATCCGCTTGATGGAGGACGCCCAATATTCGAAGCCGCCGATTCAGTGCCTCGCGGACACGATCGCGAGCTACTTCGTCCCGGTCGTCGTCGCCATAGCCGGCCTCACCTTCGCCGCCTGGTATGCGCTGCTGCAGCCCGGCGACTTCGGCCATGCGCTCGGGTGCGCGGTCTCTGTGCTTGTCATTGCCTGTCCGTGTGCCATCGGGCTGGCGACTCCGATATCGATTCTGGTCGGTACCGGGCGGGCGGCCCAGCAGGGAATTCTGTTCAAGGAAGGCCGCTTCATGGAACAGCTCCATCATACGGACGTCGTGCTGCTGGACAAGACGGGCACATTGACCGAGGGGAGGCCGGAGTTGACGGATGTTATTCCGCTGGGCGGATACTCGGTACGAAGACTGCTTCGCTGGGCGGCTGCTGCCGAGCAGTCCTCGGAGCATCCGATCTCGCGCGCGATCGCGGCGGCGGCAGAACGGCAGCGGCTGATCGTGCCCGAGGCGAAGCGCTTCTCCGGTATTCCGGGCTGTGGCATTTGGGCGGAGGTGGAAGGGAAGCGCCTCTTCCTCGGTGCGTATGCCAGGCTGAAGGCGCAGGGGATTCGGGCCGAGGGCACCGAAGAGGGCGTAATCGCGGATATGGAACGGGAAGGAAAGACGGTCATCGGCATAGCGGTCGACAACCGGCTCGCCGGCTTGCTCGCCATCCGCGATTCGCTGCGCCAGACCTCGGTCGGGGCGGTGCGGCAGATGAAGCGGCTGGGTCTGGAGGTGATGATGATGACCGGCGATCAGCGCATGACGGCCGAGGCGATCGCGAGAGAGGCCGGGATCGTGCATATCGCCGCCGGAGTGCTGCCACAGGAGAAGGTGGAATGGGTGAGGCGGCTGCAGCGGGAAGGGCGGACGGTGACGATGGTGGGAGACGGCATCAATGACGCGCCCGCGCTGGCCGCCGCCGATATCGGCATCGCGATGGGACAGGGGAGCGATATTGCCGGTGAAGCCGGGGATATTCATCTATTGCGAAGCGATTTGAGCTCCATCCCGAAGGCGATACAGATTAGCCGTCGGACGATGTCCAATATTCGCCAAAATCTGTCCTTCGCCCTCGTCTACAACATCATCGCCATTCCTTTCGCGGTCATGGGCTGGCTCGAGCCATGGATGGCTGGAACGGCGATGGCGCTCAGCTCGGTCTCCGTTGTCGGCAACGCCTTGCGTCTGCAGCGATCAGGCCCGCGTAAGGAGGCGGTCTCGTGATTCGGCAGCAGCCCCATATATGCGGATGGATGCCTTCGGCGGAACATCGGGACAGCAACAACAGGGCAGGCGCCCGGAAGCGCGCTGCCCTGTCGTCATTGCAGTCTATCATCCCCGTCCGTCGTTATGGCTGACGACCATGTACACCTTGTAGTTCTTCTTCGCCTAATGGCGGATTAGGGCTGAAGCTCGTCCAGACGGAATGGCCGGCTATGCCGGACCGACTGATTGGCCGCTTCCATCATCCGTGTCAGCTCAAGGGCCATATGTATGTTGGCATCGGCGGTCGTTCCTTGCTGGATATGGCTCACCCATTGATGGAAGGCGCTTGGCCGGCTGGCTGGAAGGTTGCGTTCGACCCAGCCGCTGCCGCCCTGCGATTCCAAGCGGCTGCTCCGCACGAGCACCCGGCTCTCCGGCGTACCGTACAGCAGCGTTCCGTCGGTACCCTGCAGCTCGATAGTGAACGGGGAACAGCTGTTCACGAAGCCTGCTTCCACGAGCCCGAGGGCGCCGTTATCATATTGGAGTACGGCGACGGCATTATCTTCGACGTCCTTGCCGGTGACATAGCCGTAGTGGGCGCTGATCCGATCCGGCTCTCCCAGGAACAGCCGCGTCAGATACATCGGGTGGCATCCCAGATCAATCAGCGCCCCGCCCTGACACTGCTCAGCATTGAAAAAATGCTCCGGCAGCCAGCCGGCGAACGCTCCGTTATGGGACAGGCGGACCCGAACGAGCGTCAGCTTCCCAAGCAGCCCCTCTGCCAGCACCTGTTGAATCGTCTCGGTGTAACCGTCATTTAGCCGTGGAAGCGAGACGGTTAGAACGATACCAGCCTTCTTCGCCGCGTCCACGATTTCATTCGCTTCATGAAGCGTCGCCGCCAAGACCTTTTCCGTGAAAATATGCTTGCCTGCCGCTGCCGCCTTTACCATCACCTCGCGGTGCATATGGGTCGGCGCGTCCACGATGACGGCATCGATGCCGTCCTGCTTCAGCAGTTCACCCAGCGATTCGTAGAAAGGGACGCCACGCACCTCCGCTTCCTTGCGGCCCCGTTCAGGAATCTCGTCCCATACGGCCGCGATCTCCGTATCGGGATGCTCCTCCGCCTGGCAGGCATAATCATTGGCATGCACATGCCAGAAGCTGACCATTGCTACTCGAATCATCGTCACCCTTCCTTCCCTGTCCTAAGGATAAGAGCTATCTAGAACCACACTCTTACCTTATCAAATCATGGACAAGGTCGCCAGCCTGAATTCGAGCGGCGGAAGGATATGGCGTGTGCGCGGATTGCCTGCTTCTGCCTGCCTCATGAAGCCGGCAGTGCATCGGACTTGGTTCGTCCATTCCTATGTTCCAGGCTTCGACAGCGGACCCGGAGCCGGGGCCGGCTGGCGCTGGAGCCGATCCAGCGGCAGAAATTCGTATCCCTGCTGCCTGGCCGCATCGATGATCGAACCAAGCGCCTCCGCATTGTCCTTCGAGATCGAGTGCAGCAGAATGATCGCACCCGGGTGAAGCTGGCTTGTTACCTTATCATAGGCATAGCGCGCCCCCTTCTGGACACTTACATCCCAGTCCACGTAAGCAAGCGACCAGAAGACGTTCGTGTAGCCCATGTCGCGGGTCAGCTTCAACGTCCGGTCGCTGAAAATGCCGCGCGGGGGCCGCAAGTACGCCATCTCCTTTTGGTGGGTGATGCGGGCAACTTCAGACTTTACTTTATCCAGTTCCTGCCGGAGTTGTTCGGAAGACACCGTCGTCATATCCGGGTGGCTCCAGGAGTGGTTCCCGATAAGATGACCTTCATTGACCATGCGCTTCAGCAGATCCGGCGTGCTTCTCACATAGTGTCCGGTTACGAAGAAAACGGCAGGTACCTTCTTTTCCTTCAGCGTATCCAGAATATGTGGGGTGTATCCGTTCTCATAGCCGTTGTCGAAGGTGAGATACAGCACTTTTTTGCTCGTATCGCCCAGGAAGATAGCGCCGTGCTTATCGACGATATCTTTGAAGCCTTCCTCGTTAATGGACGGCAGTTGGCCGTTCACGCTTTTCTTGAATCCGAAATGAAAGGCAGGCCCGTCTGCGGCAGCCGGCCAGGCATGAATCTGAACCAGCAGGGCGAGGGCGAGCCCGATACGGATGAGTCGCTTCATGTTCATACAGCTCCTTATTACAATCATTTCTTGATTACGGTCATATACTGAAAATTATCCCTCATTCTGCAAATATTATCCCGGCCCGGATCACACGGCTTGTCACGGCGAATGGCCGTACGAATAGACCCGTCTGCGTTCATTTGGAAAAATGCGAATAAGGGCAATCCGCGATCAGCCGCCCCAGCTCCGATGCGGTCCGCAGGATGACCTGATGACCGTGACCGGCATATCTAGGGCCGCCAGGATTCCCTGCTCGCTGCGCTGGCGAAGCGGCGCTTCTACTTCCTCGATATAGATGGCCATCGCAGCTATCTACTCCCCGGACAGCGGGATCTGTTGTTCATGCCTTCGTCTCCTGATTCTGCTCCGCCTTCACCTTCGGCTGCTTGGAGAACACGTTGACCTCCAGCAGATCCAGCAGGAACATAAAGATCGGAATGCCGAGAATAAGCCCCCACACACCCATGAAATGCTCGGATACGATTAGGACGGCAAAGGTATAGAATATCGGCAGATGTACCTTCGAGGACATGAGTTTCGGATTCAAAATATACGATTCAATGGCATGGATGACCATAATCATGATGATGACCATAACTACCGTGCTCAGCCCGCCGACGCTGAAGGCGAGTGCGCAGAGGGGAATTAGCGAGATGATAACGCCCATAACCGGGATGAGACCAAGCACGAAGATCATAATAGCCAGTCCGAACAATTGCGGAAAGCCCATAATCCACAGGGCCAGCGTGGACAGAATACTGTTGATGAGTGCGATCAGGAATTGCGCTTCGATAACTTTGCCGAAGGAGTACAGGAACTTTCTGCCGAAGTACTCCAACTCGTTGTAGAACGAACCGACCTTGCTTTCTCTGAACTTGTTGGTGAACTCTTGCACCCGCTTCTTGTCCAGAATGAAGAATAAGCTCAGTACGAGCGCGATAACCAGATGGGTCCCCCATTGGCTGATGTCCGTAATGGACCTGATCAGGAAGCCGAAGCCCTGATTCAGGTAGTTGCCCAGATCAATCTTCTGCAGTGATTCCATAATGTAGTCCATTATCGGATTGTCATAGACATCCGATTCATCGTAAAATTTGATAATAATTTTGACCAATTGGTTGATCTGGGTGATGACTTTGGGCAAAAAGTTATAGGTTCCCGCCCCTATTATCGTTAACAGTGCCACATAGAGAAGAATGACGGTCACGCGGAAATCGAAGTTGACATATTTCCGGAGACGCGTATAGAGAAAGGTATGAAGCCGGTCGATCAGGAAGGTCAAAATAAAGGTGAGCAAGATAAGATTAAGAATGCTTCTCACTGAAAATAGCAGGACGATAAGAAAGAGAAGGGTTGCTATTCTTCTTACGCCCGGTCCTTTGAAAAAATCTTTCAACATCTGCATCCAACGCATGGCTCCTTTAATGTATGCTGTGAAAATGTCTACTCTACTACTAACCTATTTCAAGGATATGATACCTCATACTTCAAAGCAAGCTTTCTGAGAGGAGTATTTTCCTAGAGTTCCCGTTTTCTTTTCGAGATGACGGGCGGAAGGAATAGAACTGCTTTATAAATGGATAATATGGAAATAAATAGATACATCCGTTCCATCCGCGTAAAAAGGCAAGGTCGTACTCCATCCTTCGCTCCTCGTCTGCCAACCGCGTGGGCCGTGGAATGGCATTCGAGGATGAATTCGTTCTATAATGGAGAGAGCAGAATCTGCAACGGGCTGTTCATCGGTATGGCGGACAAGCTGATCGCCGGGCATGGCAGCGGCAACGCACCGTCAGCGTCTGGGAACGCGAAGTGAACGATACGACAAAGGGGAGAGAGACATGAACGTAACGATTGTACAGGCAGATATGAAGAAGGATGAGGACGGATCCTACCTGGGACATGTGGCGTTCCGGCCGGAAGGGTTCCAGTCTGCCTATGAGGTGACCTTGTTCAGCAAGAAGGGCAAGGAATGGGATTACAGTCTGAGCTTCGCCGGATCATCTGGCAGCGAAGAAGAGATCGTGGTGTTGGACGACAGGCTGGAGGAAGATGACAACCTGTTCGAGGAGCTGCTGGAAGCGGCATGGCGGACGCTGCCGGAAGATGCATAGTGCATTCGTCCCTTCGCTCCATGAGCGCTGGGATCCCTTGGCATCCGCATCTCAGAAGCCCGGGAAGACCCTTATTTCCGAGTTTGGCAGTCGTTGTCCGCTTCAAGTCTACCACAACAACAAAACATAGCAAAAAAGCTACCCTATAGGGTAGCTTTATGCACCATTGTATATTGACTTGTTTTGTCGTATCACTTCTCAAAACTCATAGAATGGGGTATACTTTATTCATCTGATTTCCCGCACTCGTCTTGGGCCCCCAAGCCCGGCGGGTGTTTTTATTTTATTTTTATCCATGAGTTCTTTTTCCTTTTCTATACATTCTCCTAGATATCTTACCTCTCTTGCTCTCGTTATCTTAAGTGCTTCGCGCTCCGCTTGCATCGTATGCAAAACATTCATGTCATCCGTAGTCTTACGCTTTTCTGATAACAAAAATTTAAGCATTTGCAAGTCCATATAACGTTTTCGCTTACGACGTAAATCAGCCGGAAAATCCTTTTCCGTTTCCTCTTCATAGTCCCCACACATGACCACAAACCGCTTGAGGGATTCTATCAAAACATCAGCATCTGGAGGCAACTCTTCATTAAGTACAAGCATCTGTAGACGTCCTCGTATCTGTGCAACCTCTCGACGCTTTTCCGTGTCAATGTCCCTCAACCTAAAAAGATAGTTCTTACACTGCACAAACTTATCCGGGTCACCTTGCTGCAAAACCCGCCAAAATGCAGAGTCATGTACAAAGCGTGTAACCAAGTGCGTCCAGAGCATTGACAAGCCATCATAACGCAAAAGGTAGTTCATGGAGTCAAAAACCCTTGTTTCTCCTGTAGCTCCATTTGCAAAGTCCCGCATGTAATCGCGATGAACCTCAAACTCTACGTTCCAAATTTTATCCGGGTTCATGCCACGCCGTTTGTACAACTCACGAAAGTAATCCTTACGTTTATATTACCATTTCTCCGATACGAGCTTCGCCTGAGTGAACAAGAGCAAATAATCGCGTCCGCCCGCCTTGGAGTCGGTGCCCGACATGTTGAAGCCGCCGAACGGGTGCGCCCCGACGAGCGCGCCGGTGCATTTGCGGTTGAAGTACAGATTGCCACAGTGCATATGACGGCGAGCATATTCAAGATGCTCGCGGTTCCGGCTGAATACTGAACCGGTCAGCCCGTATTCGGTGTTGTTGAAAATATCGATCGCCTTCTTGAACTCATCCGCCTTGCAGACGGCAAGCACCGGGCCGAATATTTCCTCGAGCATGATGCGCGCTTCCGGCAGAACATCCGCGAACACGGTTGGCTGCAAGTAATAGCCTTCGCCTGTGGCGATATCTCCTCCGGCCACAAGGCGCCCTTCCGCCGCGCCGATCGCCATATACTCCCGAATTTTGTTATACGCGTTCTCATCGATCACCGGTCCGATCGGATAGTTCTCTTCCGGTAGGCCGACAGTCAGTTGCTTCGTCTTCTCGATAATGTGGCCAAGCACTTCTTCATAGATGTCCTGATGAATGATGGCGCGGGAGCCCGCGGAGCATTTCTGCCCCTGGAAGCCGAAGGCGGACGCGACAATCGCATCTGCTGCTTCGGCTGGATCGGCGCTGCTATCCACGACGATGCCGTCCTTGCCGCCCATCTCGGCGATAAGACGCTTCATCCAGATCTGTCCTGGCGCCGGACGCGCGATCCGCTCGTTAATCCGCAGGCCGACATCGCGGGAGCCCGTGAACGAGACGAAGCGGGTGTGCGGATGATCGACGAGCAGATCGCCAATCTCGCTGCCCGAACCGGGTACGAAGTTCAGCACGCCGGCCGGCAATCCGGCTTCTTCCACCAGCTCGACGAATCGCGCCGCGATGACCGGTGAAGTCGAGGCCGGCTTGAGCACGACCGTGTTCCCCGCGACGAGGGCAGCGCAGGTCATCCCAGCCATGATGGCGAACGGGAAGTTCCACGGCGGGATGACGACGCCGACGCCGAGCGGGATATACGTAAGCCGGTTGTCTTCGCCCGGCAGCGGAGTCAACGGCTGCGGTCCCGCGAGCCGGATCATTTCCCGGCCATAGAATTCCAGGAAGTCAATTGCTTCGGCGACATCGGCATCCGCCTCAATCCAGTTCTTCCCGACTTCATAGACGAGCCAGGCGGAGAACTCGAACTTGCGTCGGCGAATGGTGGCCGCTACCTTGAACAGGTAGCCCGCCCGGACTTCGGGATCGACATGCTGCCAATCCCGGAATGCGGCATCCGCAGCGGTAATCGCTTGCTGGGCCAGCTTGGCATCGGCCTGGGCAACATAGCCGACAACCTGCTTCAATTGACCGGGGTTAATGGAAGCGAAGCGTCTGTCGGTTGCGATCTCCTGACCGTTGATCTTGAGTGGATAGGTGCGCCCCAGTTGGGCGCGGACATGCTCCAGCGCGGCGAGCATCGCCTGGCGGTTATGCTCCTGCTTGAAATCGGTAAACGGCTCATTGCGGTATTTCACCATCGTCATAATAACGCCTCCTAAATATATATGAATATGAAATGATATAACTCCTACGATTTGAAAAGAGACTTCAGTACAAATCCGACGTTCGCCGGCCGTTCCGCCAGGCGGCGCATGAAATAGCCGTACCAATCATTGCCGAACGGGACATAAATCCGCATCGTATAGCCTTCATTGGCCAGATCGTGCTGGGCCTGGGTGCGAATGCCGTAAAGCATCTGGAATTCGAATTGGCTGCGCGGGATATTGTGCTTGATTACGAATTGCTTGACATGTTGGATGATTTTATCGTCATGGGTGGCAATGGCGGCGTAGTTGCCATTTCTGAGGTGTTGTTCGATGATGTGAATGAAGTTGCGGTCCACGTCTTCCTTTTTCGGGTAAGCGATGTCGGGCGCTTCCTTGTAGGCGCCCTTCACGAATCGAAGATTCGGCTGGAACCGGTGAAGGTTGTCGATATCGTCGGTGCTCTTGTACAGATAAGCTTGAATGACGAGGCCGACTGTGTCCCCGTATTCCTCGCGAAGCTCGCAGAAAATATCGATGGTGGGTTCGTTGTGCGCATAATCCTCCATGTCGATGCGGACGAAATTGCCGCAAGCGGCGGCGGTGTCCAGAATGGCCCGCATGTTGCATATGCACAGCTCGCGGGACAGACCCAATCCTAACTGGGTCATCTTGAGCGAGAGATTCGAGCGGACACCGCTCTTTTCTATCCCCTGTAGCGTGCGAATGCAGAATTGGGTTGATTCCAGTGCCTCTTCCTCCGTAAGTATGAATTCGCCCAGATGATCCAAGGTCGCCACGATGCCGACTTCATTCAGTACCCGGACCGCCGCGATGGCATCCGCGATCTGCTCTCCGGCTACGAAGCGGCGGGCGCCGAAGCGAAGGCCGTACTTCTTCGCGGCGCGGTAGGCCACTCGATTCTTCGACAGAAATAATAGACCTTTTCTCATTAAGCTTTCCATCCGCGATTCTTCCCTTCTTCTGAAGAAAAAGTGTTCAAAAAACAGACATATATTCTATTTATGATTAAATATAATCAAAAATATCAGGAATGTAAACACATTCATTTAAATCAAATGGAAATTGTTCCAAATGGGAGCTTGAGGGGGTACGGACAATGTCTATCCTGATGGAAGAGCCTCTCCATATCGAAGCGTTAACGTGCAATCAGCCGTTTTTCGCCGGCGTCTTCCTCGTACGGGAGAACCGCGTTGTCATGACACTCCATGCGGACATGGATACCGGGGATGGCCAGGCTGCGGTGTCCGATCGCATCCTGCGCATCGGGTGCGTCGGAGGCGGGCAGGAGCCGGGAGAGACGATGCCCGCCTGCGCGCTGCGGGAAGCAAGGGAGGGGCTGGCGATCGAACAGGTACGGTTGAAGTCCTCGCCAGTAACGTATTTTCACGACATGGACGCTGGAGAAATACGACCGGTTATGGTACGCGACGAATTGGCGCCGTTCCTGCTTCAGCAGGCGACGAAGCCGACGCCGTATAAGCCGGATCTGCCTGTCAGCCCCTATATCTATTACGGTATATATACGGCCGAAGCGGACGAGTCCGAGCCGCATGCGCCTGGGGACGATATCGCGGCGCTGCTGTCCATCCCGATCGAGAGCTGGGATAAGATTGAGCAGGGAGTGACGCTGTCCGAAGCGCTGGCGCATGGCTGCATCATTACGGAAGCGGTCTCGCTGCAGCGGGATACCCGACTGTATGTGCCAGACTACGAATCGATGCGCATAATCATGCAGCTGTATCCCCAGTTCATAGAGACTTCAGGCATCGAGCTTCGGCCGCTGGCGCTCACGGATGGCAGCGATATTTACGAGATGCTGCAAAAGATGGGGCCTGGGGAGAACGGGTTCTTCAACAGCGGATACGACATTGGCCCGACACAGTTCAGATCCTATCTGAAATCATGCACACAGATGTCGCAAGGGCGCCGCCTACCTGTGCATCTCGTTCCCCAGAACGTATACTGGCTGTATGTCCAAGGTTGGCCGGTTGGCATCGGCAAGTTGCGGCATGCGCTGACCGATGCGCTGCGGGAACTGGGTGGTCATATCGGCTATGCGATTCGTCCTGAAGCACGCCGGCGCGGGTACGGTACGATCATGCTACGTCTGCTGCTTGCCGAGGCGAGACGGTTCGGCCTGCGTGAAGTGCTCCTTACCTGCGATGAAGACAACACGGCTTCCAGACGCGTTATCCAGAAGAACGGTGGCCGGTTGACCGGGACTGCAGACGGCATCTGCAAATATTGGATTGTCCTGTGAGAATAGAAGATCATAAGGGCGGCAAGGACGGGATTTCCCGCTGCAATCTGGTATGGCGGTGGGATGCGTCGTGCTCCTCGTTATCGCAAGTGCAAATTTGTTGGGAAGCCATGTGTTCCGTCGCATGACGCTGGGCAGGCGCTCGCTTCCGGAAGAGGCGTTAGCCATAGTATAAGGCATGGGATTGATGTCTAGGGGCGAATTCGAAGCACTGTCGAAGGAGGAAGCCTCCATCTTATCGAAGGATGGGTTCCGGCTGCAGGGATATTATATCGAGCCACACCCCGGCGGACGGAAGGTTGTCATTATCGTACACGGATATACGGCAAATCACGGCTTTGCGACCCAATTCATCCGGCTGTTCGCAGACGAAGGCTTCAACGTGCTGCTTATTGACCAGCGCAGCCACGGATGTAGCGAAGGACGCTACGCCACCTACGGCTATTATGAACGGGAGGATCTTGATGCCTGGATCGATTGGGTCCGGCGCCGTGTGGGCGAGGACACCTATATCGGCCTGCACGGGCAATCGATGGGCGGGGGTACCGTGCTTATGCATGCCGGGATGGACCCAGGTATCCGCTTCATCATTGCCGACTGTCCGTACTCGGACCTGGAGAAGCTGATGCGATACCAGTTGAAGGATTTGAACCGGGTGCCGCTGTTTCCCTTCATGGGAATGCTCGATCGGAAGCTGCGGCGCCGGGCAGCCTTCTCCATGCGCGATGTCAAGCCTGTAGACCGGATTCGGGAGAAGGACGTTCCGCTGCTGCTCATCCATGGAGGCAAGGATGATTTCGTGCCCACCTCGATGAGTGTAAAATTGTATCACGCAAAGGGGAAGGGGATTAGACGGCTGCATATCGTCGCCGATGCCGTGCATGCGACGGCCTATCCCACCGATCCGTTGGGGTATCGGGGGGCCGTGTACCAATTCCTCGCCGAGGTGCGGGAGCAAGAGTGCAGAGAACGGCTTCCGGAGAACGCTGCTGCGGTGGAAGGTTGAGATTCGCGGCCGCTTGGCTCCGACTGGGAGCGGAGCAGCATCATCTCGATTCCCGAAGAATTGGAGCAATGGTGCGAGGGAGTGAAGGCAGGTGCCGAAGCGGCGTATTTGTCATACGGTGCGGATAAGCCTTGGAAGCAATCGGGTATGTCGGGACCGGAACAATAACCGCCAGACCAGCGTCGCTGTCATACACCGGGCACGAACAGTAAGCGCTGCGGAGCACCGAACGGGGGCCAACCGATCCCAAGGGGAGGAATTCGGTCGTGAACCGCTCTCTCGGGGAAATACAGGCATTGAAGGAGATTGACGAACATGGCATCCATGCAGGATAGACTGGAAATGCATATCGAATTTATTAAAGAAGTGGATAAGTTGAAATCGGTCTTCCGGCAATCGTATTTGTTGAATCGGAGCCGGCATGACGACCGAAGGGGAATCATGGCAGGAGCATGGGATTACCAGCGATCGGGTGCTGGCCCGCATTGGCGGAATCAAGGAAGGATCACAGCAGTTGGGCAGGTTCGCGGAAAAACTGGTTCAGCAGGCGGTAGAGCGTGGCTATCTGGCCAAATAAGCGGTCCTGCCGCTTCATCATATGAATTTGGGGGATGTATGCATGGGCAACATCGTCATCGGCATCGGCATCGATGGAGGGGGAACGACGACGCGGGTCATGGCAGCTTCTTTGGATGCGACGGCCGCCCGCTTTTTATCTATGATCGTGTGCGACGTGTGAGCAGGCGTCCCAGCTGACGATCGAGCAAATGACTTTGACAACGATGCGTATTCTCGTTCTAGACGGCCGATCAACAGACCTGCTCGAGGCTTCCTATCATTTCATACGCCAGATAAGGACATCGGAAGTATGTTCCTTTTTTTGCAGATTTTCTTGCTGAGTAACGGTATAATGAAAGAGACTTACGGAGAACGTGTATTGGGAGAGAAGAAAGGTTGACTTCATGAAAAGAAAACATGCTGACTGAAGTGACTGGAAACGGATCGAATCACGTGATTTTGCTATTATGTATCAGGAAATCGAAGATTTCTCAGGTTATGAGCGGATGGTGGCTCTGGAGGACGATCTGTACGCGCTGGAGCGCCCCGTGCAAGCACACCGTTAAGCGGCGGCCCTGCCCTGTACCTGGGGAGCGGAACAGCCGCTTGGATCGGGGGAAATAAAATAATTCTCGAACCTCGTAGTAGGCTTCCCCGTCCGGAGCAGCGGCAGAAGTTGGCCTTTCGGTGCATGTCAGGCGAAAAACGTGCAAAAAACGAGACCGGAAGATTCCGGCCCCGTTCGGCGTATGCTACCCTGCTGACGGTGGCATATGGACTATTCGTAATAATAAGGCTGCGGCTCATACCAGAGCGTAACGGTTCTTGACTTGCCTTCCCAGGTGAAGTCGAACAAAAATACGTCGTGCAGCAGTTGAATCGGCACATAGGTTTTGCCTTTGATAACTTTGGGAAGCGTGATCAGCTTCGTATCCTTGCCGTTTACTTTCATCTTATTAGTAAGCGAGTTCCAGGCGATATCATCCTCAGGACCATCGATATATACGGTATGGCTAATGGCTTCCCACCGGACCTTGAACTGGAATGCTTCGCCAATATCCATGATGGGCACGAAGGTCTTGCTGTCGATCAGAAGTCCGTTCTCTGTTATCGGTTCGCCGTCCTTGTCGACGACCAGAACGATGATTGGATCGGGCGTGAGCTTCGCGGCCCGTGACTTGCCTTCCTCCCTGGCGGCCGATGCCGGAAGGCTGAGCGACGCCACCAGAGCTCCTATTACCATTATCATGCCCAATGTACGAAGAGTAGCTTGCATTGAACCGACAACCTCCTTTACTACTAGTTTATAACGCGGAAAACCCGAAAAAGTTACATGTTTCTTCAATTTTTTTCCTTTTTCCAAAAAAAATGTCGCCTCCGGAGCATCGATTGAGACTGCCCTGGGAGAGATTTTCGGCTTTTTAAGAGAACTGGCAATAGGTGGTGTGCAGCGCGATGCACGCTATATATTTTTTTTTACGAGAATGTGGAAATATGTTGAAAAATAAGATTTCTATAGTAATATGATAAATAGTTGTTTTTTTCTATAACTTTTGAGAACAGGAGTGCAGAAGCTTAGATGGTTACATCAGTTCTTCCTTCAGTTGTCGTTCTGGGCGGCGGAATCGCCGGCATGAGTGCCGCGCATGAGCTGATGGAGCGCGGATTTCACGTTACGGTATTGGAGTCGCGTCGGATTCCCGGAGGGAAGGCGCGCAGCATGCCCGTACAGGGGACAGGGACAGAGGGACGCCGGGATTTGCCGGCTGAACACGGATTCCGCTTCTTCCCCAAGTTCTACAAGCATGTCACGGACACAATGAAGCGCATCCCTTATCAGGGAGGGCGCTGCAGCGTCTATGATAACCTCATCGAAGGAACGAATTTGGGACTTGCGTTTTTCGATCGGCCGATGCAGCCTTTTCTGACCGAATTCCCCCAATCCATTAGCGGATGGAGAACCTTACTCAAATCTCTCTTCAGGAACAATCTCAGACTTAGCGAGCAGGATATCGACCACTATGTGTCTGCGTTATGGAAGGTGTTGACCAGTTGTGACGAGCGCAGATTGCTCGACTATCAGCGTATCTCCTGGTGGGATTTTTTGCAGGCAGAGAAGCAGTCTCCGGAATTCCGACAAATCTTTACCGGCTTGACGCGCATTCTTGTCGCAGCCAGAGCCAGAGAAGTAAACGCTTGTACCGTCGGCACGGTTGGAGCGACGATTATGCTGGACATGGTACTGCCGGGAGGCAGTGCCGATCGGCTATTGAACGGGCCGACGAATGAGGTATGGATTAACCCGTGGCTGAACTATTTGTGCCAGGGAGGCGTCGATTACCGCTTCGGCGCCAAGGTGGAGCATATTCACTGCGAAGACAGCAGGATCCAGGGGATTACGGTAACCGAGAACGGCCAGTCCAGGCGGGTGAGCGCGGACTATTACATTGCAGCACTGCCGGTGGAAGTGATGGTCGGATTGCTGAATGACGGACTACTTGCCGGCGATCCGCTCCTAAGAGGGTTAATCGAGTTGGCTGCGCATGTCGAGTGGATGAACGGCGTCCAATTTTATCTCAATGAAGATGTACCGATCATCCATGGCCATGTTATCTACATGGACAGCCCTTGGGCGCTGACCTCAGTATCGCAGGCCCAGTTCTGGCCCGAATTTCGGTTACACGATTATGGCGACGGCCAGGTCCGGGGGATTATCTCGATTGATGTGTCCGATTGGAAGGCTCCGGGCATCTTGTACGGGAAGTCGGCGATGGAATGCTCGCGGGACGAGATTAAGGTCGAGGTGTGGGAACAGATTAAGCGCAGTCTGAATCAGGACAAGATCGTGCTGTCCGACGATATGCTCGTGGAGTGGAATCTGGATGAAGACATTCAATTTGAAGAGGGGCGGGCGACCAATGCGGAGCCGCTGCTTGTGAACCATGTGAACACCTGGAATCTGCGGCCGAACACCTACACGGCGATTCCGAATTTGTTCCTGGCCTCCGATTATATCCGGACGAATACAGATTTGGCCACGATGGAAAGTGCGAACGAAGCCGCCCGCCGTGCCGTCAACTGTATTCTGGAGCAAGCCGGATCCGATGCGCCCCCATGCAAAATATGGGACATGTATGACTACCCGATTCTGTCGGCCTGGCGTTCTAATGATCGAGCCCGCTTCCACAAAGGCTTGCCCTGGAACGGGAAAATAATCGGTTAACTCGCTTTTTGCGTGTACGGTGAATGGCTAATACGTTTCGGAAAGGAACGGTTAACTTTGATCGATTCTATACTATCCCAGGAATTTAGGGGACTGCTGTATATTATGTCCGCCTGTCTGATGTTCTTGCTGATTACGCCGCAGTTCATGTTTACTAATTACCGGAGAAAGATACTGTTCATCGGCATCCTTCTGGTGCTTACGTTTTTCTATATTTGTTATGAAAAGATACATCCGTTCGTGTACGGCATTCATCTCACGCCGATCTCGCTAACGCTGGCGGCGCTATTCGAAGGTTTATTGCCGGGCATCGTCACCTGGCTTGCCTTCAATTTGTGCACCGTGATGATGGTGGGAGGGAATGTGCTGGCGACTGCAGTCGGCTCGACTCTGCTGCTCATAATGGGCCTTTTTTTCCATTACCGGCATATGCTTCAGAGCACCTATTGGCAGATTTGCATGCTGGCCGTTACTTTGACGACGACCTATTTACTCGGGTTTTTGCTATGTTTGACCCGATGGGACAAAATGGAGGGCGTTGATGCGGGAGTGGCGGTCGTTGGCACGTATTTGTCGGTGATGTACGTCAGTTATATTTATCATCATGTCAAGAACCAGGAAAAAATGCGGGAGGAGCTGTTCCGTGCCGAGAAGTACCAGGTCGTAGGCCAACTGGCCGCTTCCATCTCCCATGAGATTCGCAACCCGCTCACAACATCCCAAGGCTTTCTCCAACTGATGACGAAGGAGAATCTCACCCCCGAGCAATTCGAGAACTATCACCGCCATGCCGTAGGGGGAATCGAGCAGGCGAATGCGATCATCACCGATTATTTGAACTATGCCAAGCCTGTCGTCGAGCTGGCGCAGCCGCTTCACGTTCAGAAGGAGGTGGATGATGTCGTCGCCATGATCGCCCCGCTGTGCGCCTTGTCCGAGGTGAAGGTGAACACGCAGCATCTGACCAAATCTCCGCGCTACGTATCGGGGGAATCGAAGAGGCTGCAGCAATGTCTGCTGAACATTTTGAAGAACGCCGTCGAATCGATGCCAAGTGGCGGCGATCTGACCGTGACGACATGGTCTGACAACGAGGGCGTCCATATCCATATCAAGGATACCGGGGTCGGCATGAGCGAGAGTCAGATCAAGCGCATCGGCATGCCGTTCTACACGACGAAGGAGAAGGGGACCGGCTTGGGCCTGATGGTTGTCATCGGATTGATGAAGGCGATGAACGGCAAGGTATCCTATTATAGCCGGCCGGAGGAAGGGACGACCTGCGTACTGCAGTTCAAGCAGGTGAGGCTGTTCCGGTAGCGCCAATTCTCCGGCTCCACTTTACGCCAACAGCCAAGAGTACAGTACTCTTGGCTGTTGGCGGCATATCTCGTGATCATGATATGCCGTCCCGATGAGAGAAACTGGGCCTTTGTTCTGTATTACGAATGCTCGTGCACGGTCCGTTCATCATCCGTCTGCAGGAGCAGTGGGCTGATGGCGTCGCGCATCTCCTGCCAGTCTTCGATGCCGACATAGGCATGAATGCCTTGGGACAGGTCCCGCAATATCGTGACGAGTGGCTCTTCGCGATCCGGTCGAGCAGGGCGACTTGAAGCGGGGAGAAGTGCTGCGCTTCGTCGATGACGACATGAACGAACCGCTGGGCGGAAGTTACGCCATGAAGCAGCAGGTGCAGATAGACGAGCGTGGCCACATCCTCCTGCTTCACGATGCCGCGCTTCAAGCTCGCCAACGTCTGCTTCCTTACGGATGACGGAAGATGTCCGGCATACGCCTCGTCCAGCAGCAACTGCTTGTACACTTCCATGACCCCCGCTCTGGACCAGCGCTTCAGAACCGATTTCAATTTGGCGGTGCCTCTGCGCTTCTTCTCCTGCTGGCGGGACTTGCTCAATTCCTGCTTCAGCTCCATCTCCAGCCAACGCTGCATGCGGGCCGCCACGCGCTCCAGCCGCTTGGCCGGCTCATAGGAGCGGTACTCCTGCCGGAACCAGTGCGCGATCGTCGCGTGCGGAAGCAAGCCGCCATCCCACGGGCAAGCTGTACGCGCTCTTCCAGTCCGGTCAGCTCCAGCGCTCAATCAGCGAAGGTGCGCTGCTGGATATTGCCGACCCCCAACTCGGGCAGCACGTCCCCGATATAGTCGAGGAACATGCGGTTCGGTGCAAAAATAATCATGCGCTCGGCGTGAATCTGTTCTTGATATTGATAGAGCAAATAGGCGAGGCGATGCAGGGCGACGGTCGTCTTGCCGCTGCCGGCGACCCCTTGGATGAACAGCGCCTTGTTCTTCGGCGCGCGGATGATTGCGTCCTGCTCCGATTGGATGGTCGAGACAATGTCGCGCAGCTTGCTGTCTTTGTTCTCCCCTAAGCGATAGACGAGGAATTCATCGGTTGCGTTCTCCTCACCCTGCTTGCGGTCGAACGTATCGACCACCCGCAGGAGCTGTTCGTTGCGGATGACGAGCGGATAAGGATCCGGCCCTGACTTGGAGGCTTCCTGCCAGGGGGGATTGAGAAGTAGCAGAGGCACCGGCTCCACAGATGCGCGAAAAATAATGCTGTGGGGGCACTAGGTAGGCCTATTTGACGATTACGCAGGAACAGACAGTAAAGTACACATAGGATTTAATCGCGCAAGCCCATGTTTGCGGTGCAGTGTTACAATAACGAAAGCTTGGTGTAAGGTAGAAGAATAGCCCCATTCCCCGTTTCGGTTTACAGTTATAACGACAAAATATTGCGAAGGAGCGTGCAAGTTACAATGTTAGAAGTACGGAACGTATCCAAAGTATATGAAGGCAAGCAGTCCTATCAGGCGCTGACCCATTTGAATCTGAAGGTGAACACGGGGGAATTCGTCGGCGTGATGGGGCCGTCCGGCAGCGGCAAGACGACGCTGATGAATGTCGTCTCCACGATAGACAAGCCGACCTCCGGAGAAGTCTATGTCGGCAATGAACAGATGAACAAGCTGAGCAAGCGGAAGCTGGCGCTGTTCCGCCGGCGCGAGCTTGGCTTCGTGTTCCAGGATTTCAACCTGCTGCAGACGCTGACAGTCAAGGAGAACATTATTTTCCCGCTCGCCTTGGACGGTATCGGCATTAAGGAGCAGGATGCACGGGTACATGCGATTGCCGAGAAGCTGGGGATTACAAGCATCCTCAATAAGCGGACCTACGAGATCTCCGGCGGCCAATGCCAGCGCACGGCGATTGCGCGGGCAGTCATCCACCAGCCGAAGCTGATACTGGCCGATGAGCCGACAGGGAACCTCGACTCCAAATCCGCCCAGGACGTGCTGCTGACGCTGGAAAGATTGAACAAGGAAGAAAGCGTGACGATGATGATGGTTACGCATGATGCACAGGCGGCAAGCTACTGCGACCGGGTCATCTTCATCAAGGACGGCATGCTGTATCAGGAACTACACAAGACGGGAAGCCGCCAGATCTTTTTCCAAGGCATCATGGATATCCTATCGTCAATAGGAGGCACGCGGGATGAATATTCGCCAGTTCGCGCTTAAAAACGTATTTCGCAACAAACGGCTGTACGCCGGTTATTTTTTCAGCTGTGCGTTCTCCGTCATGATCTTTTTCGTCTATTCGATGCTGGCGCTGCATCCGACGCTCGATTTCAGCGGTAACGGCCCTTACGGCAAAGGCGCGCAAGCAGGCATGGATGTCGCCCAATACATCATCTATCTGTTTACGTTTTTCTTCATTTTATATTCAATGAGTTCGTTCCTGAAATCTCGCAAAAAAGAATTCGGCATCTGTATTATGCACGGCATGTCTGATATGCAGCTGAGACGACTCGTATTTACGGAGAATATTGTCATCGGCCTGGCAGCAACCGTATCCGGCATCGGAGCGGGGCTCGCCCTGTCGAAATGGCTGCTCATGATGAGCTCTTTCGTTCTTAATCTGGAGCAGGCGCTGCCGTTCTACTTCCCAGTAAAGGCGATGGCGTTGTCAGGCGGGGCGTTCGTGCTGCTGTTCCTGATCATCTCGCTGTTCACCGCGACGATTTTGCGCAGCAGCTCGCTTATCGATCTGTTGAAGGGAACGGTGAAGCCGAAGCCGGAGCCGAAGGCGTCCCGCTGGCTTGCCTTCCTGGCGGTCTTCCTGCTCGCTTTAGGCTACGGCGTTGCGTTCTGGGTACGGGGAGGGCTGGTCATTTTCGCGCTGCTGCCTGTCGCCACGGTCGTCAGTATCGGGACTTACTTTCTGTTCACGCAGCTTAGCGTATACATCATTAACAGACTGAAGGCGAAGAAATTGTACCGCCGCAGCACCAATCTGATTACATTGTCGGATCTGGCTTACCGAATGAAGGACAATGCCCGCATGTTCTTCCTCGTCACGATTATCTCAACGGTCGCGTTCACGGCCATCGGCACGCTGGTCGGCCTGAAGGCGGTAATCACCAAAACAGTGACATCCACTGCTCCGGTCATGAGATACGAATCCCACGCAGGCAACAAGCTGGAGGCGAAGCATGCCGAGCTTATTGAGCAGTCCCTGAACAAGGCGGGGATAAGCTTTGAGCCTATCGTATTCCCGACGAAGCTCGTTCAGGATGCGAAGACGGAGAAGTCCTATCAGGTTATTCGTGTGTCCGACTACAATCAACTGATGAAGACAAGCATAGCCTTGCATGGTGATGAAGCACTGTTATTCTATCAAGTTAATCCTATGGTTGTCGGCCAGGAAAATTCGATGGAACAGGCAACGGCGGTTGAATTCGCCACGGAATCGCTCGCGGTTACATCCAATAAGGAGATGCCGGAGACCATCGTCCAGAATGTAGGCGGCCAGCAAGTCGTCGTCGTGTCTGATGCGGCGTTCCAGCGCTTGCCTGCATCCGAGAGAGACGATATGATCTATACGTATTTGATCGAGGACTGGAAGCCGACGCTGGCCGTGGCGAAGCAGGTAAACGAGCAATTAGGCGACCCGGACGGCAATTATTTATTCGGTTCCAGAGCGCTGATGCTGAACGATATGAATCAGGGCTTCGGCCAGATTTATTTGTCCGGACTGTTCATTGGCGCCGTATTTTTCGTCGCGGCCGGAAGCTTCCTGTACTTGCGCTTGTATTCCGATCTGGATCAGGATACGGTACAGTATCGGTCCATCAGCAAGCTGGGACTGACGGAAGGGGAGTTGTCGAAGATCGTCTCTACCCAGATCGGGCTCTTGTTCTTCATTCCGATTGTCGTCGCTATCGTACATGGCGCGGTCGCGTTGAACTCGCTGCAGAACACTTTCATCATGAGTCTGGTGAAGGAATCCGCGATGGTCCTTGGATCGTTCGTGGCGATTCAGGTTATCTATTTCATCTTTATCCGTGCGAATTACGTACGCAAGCTCAAAAAAGTGATCTAATCCTATCCGACAGGAGCAGGCCGGTTTTCCGGTTTGCTCTTTTTTGCTGTATGGGCTCCCGGCAGGCCTGGAGGACGGGCCCCAATCGATGGCTACGGCAACTAGCGCCACTTCTTAGAATGCGTTTGACCGTTTTTTCAAGAAACAAAATGATACACCACGCTTCAAGTCTAAAATCAGTGAAGTTAGAATGGATGTCGGACTGAAAGATTTCGCCATCCTTTCCACAGGTCAAGTATTTGGCAACCCCAAGTTTTTTCGCACATTGGAAAAGAAATTAGCTAATGCCCAGCGTATTCTTTCAAGACGTAAAGAACGAGCCTTGAAACGGAAATGCAAACGAGATGAAGCAAAAAACTATCAGAAACAAAAAAGAAAAGCAGGCGTATTTGCAGTTTTCATCGGTGCTGTGCGGAACTAGGCACGTCCTCAATGCCGGCAGGAACAGGAACTCCCTATGACCGATACATCGCAGGACTAGGGATTTCGAGGACTAAAAGGGCGGTTTGCACATTTCGACGATAGCACAGCGACATTGGATCCATGAATCTATTCGCTGTGGAACGGGATTGGGGTATAATCGTAACAAATCCTGTGGAATAAGGAGCGTGTCCCATTATGACAACATGGAAGGTCGTTGTGGCCGGATGCGGCCAAATGGCCAATACGTGGATCGAGTATGCCAGGCAGCGTGATGATACGGCGATCGTCGGCCTCGTCGATATTCGACCGGAAGCCGCCTTGCAGATGGCGGAGAGGTACGGCCTAACTTGCGGGCTGTATTCGGATCTGCGTGAAGCGATCCGGCGAAGTGGGGCCAATCTCGTCTTCGACGTGACGACGCCGAATGCGCATTGCACAACCTCGGGCATGGCATTGGAGATGGGCTGTCATGTGATAGCGGAAAAGCCGATGGCATCCAACCTCGCCGCGGCGATAGAGTTGGCCGAGCTATCTCGGAAGACAGGATTGTCCCTGGCCATTATGCAGAACCGCCGTTACTTGCGGAGGGTTCGGGCGTTCCGTGACCTGGTGCAGTCGGGCGTCATCGGTTCGATCGGCTTCGTCGGGGCGGATTTCTTCCTGGCGCCCCGGTTCGGGGGCTTCCGCGAGCAGATGGCAAGTCCGTTGATTCTGGATATGGCGATCCATACATTTGATCAAGCGCGCTTCATCACTGGGGCAGATCCGGTATCCGTGACCTGCCACGAATGGAATCTTCCCGGATCCTGGTATAAAGGCCATGCCAGCGCGGTCTGCACTTTCGAGATGAGTGACGGGTCCGTGTTCAACTATCGTGGCTCCTGGAGCGCTCAAGGCTTCCCGACATCATGGGAGGCGGCTTGGCGCGTGGCGGGGAGCCAAGGCACCGCTCTATGGGACGGCGTAGACCGGCTCGAAGCCGAATCTTTCAATGATGCCGGGGAAGCAATACGTACGGAGGCGTCGATCGATTGGAGCGGCCGGGAGGGACATATCGGCTGCCTCGATGCTATTTTCGCCGCAATGGCGGAAGGCCGACCGGCAGAGACTTGTGCCGCCGACAACGTGAAGAGCATGGCGATGGTGTTCGGCGCCATGGAGAGCTTCCGCCGTCAAGAGACGGTGCGGATGAACCCGCTGCTGCAGGACTACGCTCCTTATCGGAAGCTGTAATACGTTAAAGTATGGAATTGCGAAAGGCTACCATGATTCAGACCAGCGGGCGCCGATTCCAGCCAAGCGGCAGCCGGCCCTTGAGCGGAAGCGCTCTGCAGCGTTGGACCGAGGGCCGGCTAGACAATCAATCGGCAAATAAGATGGCATATTCGCCGTAGCCTTCCTCTTCCAGCTTCTCTTTCGGGATGAAGCGAAGAGCGGCGGAATTGATACAGTAGCGCAGTCCGTTCGGGCCAGGACCGTCGTCGAACACATGCCCGAGATGAGAGGCGCCGTATCGGCTGCGCACTTCGGTGCGCACGATGCCATGGGACAGGTCAAGCTTCTCTTCGATATGATAAGTCCGGATTGGTCTCGTGAAGCTTGGCCATCCGCAGCCTGCATCATATTTGTCGCGCGAGCTGAACAGGGGTTCGTCCGAGACGATGTCGACATAGATGCCGTCTTCCGTATGGTTCCAGAATTCATTCTGGAACGGAGGCTCAGTCCCGTTCTTTTGCGTGACATGGAACTGCATCGGGGTGAGCTGTTCTTTCAGTAGAGCTGTGTTCTGCTTGGTTACGCTCCAATGCTTGGCGATGAAAGTGTCGCGGCCAGAGTCGGTGCGATAATGCTTGTAATGGGCCGGCTGCTTGCGATGATAGTCCTGGTGGTATTCCTCCGCTGGGTAGAAGGCCGTCGCCGGGACAATTTCGGTCGCGATCGGCTTGTCGAAGCGCCCGCTACGCTCCAGCTCCCGCTTAGATTCCTCTGCTTCTTCCCGCTGCTCCTCGTTATGATAGAAGATCGCTGTCCGGTAGGACGAGCCCCGATCATAGAATTGTCCGCCCGGATCGGTCGGATCGATCTGCTGCCAGAACAGATCCAGCAGCTTCTTATAAGGAAATACGGCGGGATCAAACGTAATTTGCACGGCCTCTGCATGTCCGGTTCGGTCGGTACACACCTCTTCATAGGTCGGGTGTTCCGTATGCCCGCCGGTATAGCCGGAGACGATCGAATGGATGCCGGGTAGCTCCTCGAACGGAGTGACCATGCACCAGAAGCAGCCGCCTGCGAATGTCGCTTTTTCCAGAGAAGGTTGGGTATGATCGCTCATTGGATATCAGCTCCTTTGCATAGCCATATCATAACCAATTGGAGGCTGCGTGACAACACAGGCCGCATGCAATCATGGGCGGCCCCGCTGAAAAATGAGGGTTGTATCTGCTGCCGAACCGTGCTAGTATGAAATATATCGAAAACGATACTCCACAAAGGGGAGTAGCTAGCACAGTATTCGTCGTCATTACGGGCTCGAGTCACCTCGTCCTCGGCGGTACTGGCAACGTACACGTTGTTTGCGAGACCTTTGCCACGAGTTGCGATGGTAAAGGTCTTTTGTTGATCCGTTAGGGCCGTCACCTCGTGGTGACGGCTTGTTTTATTTTCCGAAGCATTACGCATATTATAGTATGGGAGGAAGTCATTGTGGAACTATTCTCAATTGAATTCTGGACGGCATTGTTGTCGATCGTGGTCATCGATCTGGTACTGGCAGGAGACAATGCGATTGTCATTGGCCTTGCTGCACGTAATGTTCCGAAGCAGGACCAGAAAAAAGTGATTATTTTGGGAACTGGCGGAGCGATTGTGGTCCGCGTGATCGCTACCTTTCTCGTCATCTACCTGCTGATGGTTCCCGGACTTCAATTATTCGGCGGTCTTCTTCTGCTCTGGATTGCGGTGAAGCTGATGATTGAAGAGAAGGAGCATAACATCAAGGCCGGCAGCAGTATCGGTGCGGCCGTCGGCACCATCATCGTCGCTGACGCGGCCATGGGGATCGATAACGTGCTGGCTGTGGCGGGCGCCGCCAAGGGACACTTGTTTCTGGTCATTCTCGGATTGATGATCTCGCTTCCGATCATCGTCTGGGGAAGCACGATTGTGCTCAAGTTTATCGAGCGGTATCCGGTAATTATCGTGCTGGGCTCCGCTGTGCTTGCCTGGACCGCCTCAAAAATGCTCGTGGCCGAAAAATTTGTCGCCCCGTATGTCACCAATCCGTTCATCAAATACGGATTCGAGGCGCTCATCGTGCTGGGTACCGTTGCCACCGGGCTTATCATCAAGCGGAATCGGGAACAGCGGGCTCGGGAAGCGGCCGATCATGCGAAACTTCATCACCATCGTGCCCAGGGCGAGTAATCGCCCGAGCATGGCAAAAGCCGAAGGCAGAGCCTTCGGCTTTTGCCATGAAGGAATATACACGGAGATCCGCGATAGGGAGTGATGCCTCCCCAACAGAGTGCCCGTTGGTATCATCCTATAAAGGGAACGGCCGATTGGTGCCATTCCTCCCGCGCGAATTGTTCAAGAGAGCTGCCGGACCTGCTGGATCAGCATTTTCATCACCATGGTCGACTGTGAATGACCCAACGGGACAGCAGAGTGATGCCAAGACCAGCGAGAACGGCCTCCTTCCCCCCTTGGCTGCTGTTGAACACATAGGTGCGCTTCGGCTCCACACCGAGTTCGCGAATAAATTGCTCGCTGTAGGAGCGGGTTCCCGAACCGCTCTCACGCAGAATCCAAGAGCAAGCCTTTGCTTTATCCTGCTCGGGATGAGGCTGAACCTGACGGATATTGTCCATGCGGGGCCGAAAGTATTCCTGATTGCGTTTATCGTCATTATATTCACCATGAGGCGACAATGATTACGATCGATGCCGCCGTGAGTAGGGACTGGCAACGGGCCTAATGGCACCGCGCCAGTCCTTTACCCGATAGGTTTTCTTTCGCTGGATCAAGCAGCATTTACATATTTCTACGTTATTTGGCACGACAGAAAATCCGTCCATGGGCCACGGTTTGCGGCGCTGATGGTCTTTGTGCTGCTCCAATGGCTGTTTGATGCTGCCAAGCATGCATTGCCCCGCTATGCGATGCTCTCTATTGTACGGTTTGCTCGCTTGTTGGTTCTCCATCGACTCCTCACGAAGTGGATACTGCGAATTCAGAACGTGCTCTAACCTTCATACCCACCTAATGTAACGATATAGCTGTGGAAATACCGGTTCAAGGGCGTTGCAGGACGTAGAGTCGGGGACATGGGTTATGTCCTTCCTCCAATGTGCTGTGCAGCACATTGGTGACAAATCTTATATTCTCCCCACGGATTGCCGCATTAAGATATCGCAAGGGAGAACAATGTGGCACGGATTATCTTCCCGGTTTTTCATCCGGCCCAGCAGCAACTGCATGCCTTTCTTTCCGAATTCGTAAGCTGGCTGGGAGGCGACGGAGAAGAACGGGTTCGCTTCCTCCACCCATCCGAAGTCATCGAAGCAGGCAATCGACAGATCCACCGGCACGCGTAGGCCCAGGCTGCGAATCGATTTCAGCACGGACAGCGCCAGCATATTATTGGCCGCAAAGATGGCGGTCGGCCGGGCTTCTGGAGCGAGATCCATCCAGGGCGCGACGGACAAGTCCTGCTCGCGCGGATAGCTCGTCTTCATAACCAGCGACTCGTCGAATTCGATGCCGGCTTCCTGCAAGGCATCGATATAGCCGGCTTGCCGCTCGCGGGCGGTCGATACATCCTGAGCGCCGTTCACGAGGGCGATGCGGCGGTGTCCGTACCGGATCATCTCCGCCACCATCCGCTTCGCCCCGTCGCGGCTATCTCCCAGCACGGCGTCGCAGTTGATACCGGGTACCTCGCGATCCAGCAGCACGAAAGGCACATTTTGACGCTGCAGCCACTCCAGATGCTCCATGGACTGATCCCCGCTTGGCGCGAACAGCACGCCATCCACGCGCATGGACAGAATCATTTCCACGTAATCTTTTTCCTTCGAGAAGCTCTCGTCACTATTCCCGAACATGAGCCGATAGCCATGCCGCATGGCGGCATCCTCGGCGCCTCGCGCCATCGTAGTGAAGAACGGGTTCGTAATATCCGAAATGAGGAGCGACACGATCTTGCTCTCTTGTGTGACGAGGCAGCGGGCGACCGAGTTCGGGATGTACCGCATTTCCTTCATCACCTGCTTGACCTTGTCACGTGTCTTTTCGCTCACTCTTCCGGTATTGTTGATGACTCGGGATACGGTCATTGCCGAGACGTTGGCTTTCTTCGCGATATCATAAATGGTAGCCATTGGCGTTATCTCCTACAATGATTTAATGGGCACCTGCGGCACAGGATGCAAGCAGCTTCAACGAACAAAGCGCCGCTGGAAGGCGGCATCCGGGGCTGATGCCGGGACAGCGAGCCGTTCGCGGGCCGGGCGCCCGCTGCGGCGGAACCAACCGACGCAGCGAGGCTGAAGAAGCATGTACTTTTTTCAATGAAGAGGTGGTTCACAAAGTCAGATTTTGGTTATGAAGCGTAATAGAAACTGACCCGGTGTCTAGTCTTGCACTTCCTCCCGAAGTCCTAATTATACCAGTTTCGCCAGAACTTAAAAATAGATGACTCCGATTATATTTTATGCTATATCGAACATTGACATCAAGAGGGAACGCAAGATATTGTAAAGATATCGATAATAGTTCCAATAATGTTATCTTAACACAGAGAAATTTAGTTTCAGGAAATGAGTTTCAAAATATTTGAAATATACTATAAATTTTGTTACAAGACATACTTCTTTCCCATTTTCTTTTTGAAAACGCTATGGTAAAATAAACTTGCTTACATTTTGTAAGCTATGAAGGAGGGATGATGAGATGGAATCCCATCATTTGGGGATGTGTCCCCGTTTTGAATCCGCGTTCTGTATATTAGGGAAGCGGTGGAACGGGCTTCTCATTCAGGTTCTGCTAAGCGGGCCAAAGCGGTTCAAAGATATTTCCGCGCTCATTCCTGCGATGAGCGACAAAATGCTAAGTGAACGAATGAAAGATTTGGAGGCAGCCGGCATTGTCGTGCGCAGCGTCTATCCGGAGACTCCGGTGCGCATTGAGTACGAGCTGACCGACAAGGGGCGGGCACTGCAGCCGGTCATGGAAGCCATTCAACACTGGGCGGAGAGATGGGTAAGCGAGCCGTCGGACTGCGGACAGTCGGATGAATCGGCTGCTTCCGGTGATTCCTGACAAGGTAGCGATTGGGTGTTAGTGTACACTAAAAGCAATAACATTGAGCTCATTGCCAAGCTGAATCCGCAGATTACACAAGGGGGCCGAAAGAAAGAAGACGAATGCCAATTCAATAAGGATGCGGGCATGTATGTGTGTAAGGGAGGCCATATGGCGATCCGGAAAGCGAGTACTTTAAGGAAAAGGCGCAGGAACGCTATAAGATTGAAGCAAAGAACAGCGAACTCAAACACAGGCACGGTTATGACGCAGCGTCATCTTCGGGTCTTGTTGGCATGGAGTTACAAGGTGCGATGGCTATCTTTGCTGTAAATATATAGAGAATATTAAAACAGATGAAGTAAGAGACTCGTCGTAAAAGAGCTCGTATAGCCCTCCCTGAACAGCCAAAGACGACCCCATCCTACAAAATCGGGAGAAAATTTTGTAGGATTATTTAATGGATTAATACGAGTAGGAAAAAAAGTTCGAGAAGTGTCGAAGGGGGCGATGCGGGACGACGCCCTTTTTTACCGTTGTCAACCTTCCCGGTAAACCTTATAATTAAGCGGAATGATTGGGGTAAACACGTACTCAAGAGGTTGTCCAAATCGTCGTTTTTTGATCATGAAGCAGAAGGGAAGGCATATTCGACATCGAAACTTGCGTTCACCTTCGAAGAGCGTATGCTTCCGACGATTTGAACACGCATCATCATCACATTTCACTATAAGACAGGAGACTGACATGACCATTCACATCATCACGGACGGTAGCTCGGACTTGACGCCGGAGCTGGTAGAGCAGTACGGTATCCACGTCGTGCCGCTGTACGTTCGATTCGGGCAAGACGTATTGACATCCGATATGAATACGGATTCCTTCTACGAACGGATGCGAGAGAAGCACGATCTGCCGAATACAGCGAGTCCATCGCCTGCCGACTTCTATCATATGTACAGATCTCTCGGAACCGACCGGGATATTCTCGTCTTATCGCTGACCTCTCAGCTGAGCAGCACCTACAATCACGCGCTGATGGCCAAGACCATGTATGAGGAAGAGGGGCATCCGAACCGGATCGAGGTGTTGGATACGAAGACGGCGTCCATGGGGCTTGGACTGCTGGCCGTGCGGGCGGCCCAATTGGCCCGTGCGGGGGAAGAGCTACAGGACCTGATGGCGAAGATGGTTTATTTTATTAAGCATACACGGACTTATTTTACATTGGATACGCTGGAAAATGTCATCCGCGGCGGCCGGTTGAGCCGGATTAAGGGGACGGTCGCCTCGATGCTGAATATTAAGCTGCTGATGGAAGCCAGCGAAGAAGGCTCGATTGAAGTGCTGGAAAAAGTCCGAGGCACCCAAAAGACGCTGCGGCGGCTGCTCGACAAGGTGGGCGACGCGTGGCATCAGGTCGACAAGAACTGGGTTGCGCTCGCTCATTCCAACTGCGAGGAGCGCGCCAAAGTGTTTCTCCGCGATTTGCTGGACAAGTATCCGTTCGATCAGGTGCTGTTCGTCAACATGGGGCCGGTGATCGGAACCTATGCGGGGGAAGGCGGTGTCCTGATTTCTTACCAGGAAGCGCCTGGACTGTCGTAGATTTGTCTATTTTCCGGTGATCGTAATCACTCTCTTGTCTCATGCCCGGGCGTATGATCGGGTTACAGCGCAAGCTTGGCTGCGACGCAGCCGTGCCGAAACGCTGGATGAGGAAGGGAGAGGTGTTACATGTTTACAGAGGAAATGGCGGTGCGCGATTTATTCAAACGGTTGACTTTCGAACATGTACATTTAGAAAATAATGTTTTGTTCCCGCGTATTGCCGGTTGACGGACATATGACATATGGCATAGGACAGCCCCCCGCGTCAATCGATGACGGTGGGGCTGCTTCGCGTGGAGCGGTCGCGCTGCCGGTTACATATGAATGCCGGTGTTGGCTTTGACCAAGCCGTATTGAAGCCCAGGAACGAAGACGCGGACGTATAATCCCCACCAATAGTCAGCAGAATCAAAAAAATCCGGCGGTTTGTCCGGCGGTTTGTGATATGATGAAAAATATGGCTATGCATTGGTATACAGACAGAGTCGGGGGATGATAACAATGTATCGGATTATGATCGTTGAAGATGATGACAAGATTGCTTCCATTCTGCAATCTTCGCTCGAGAAGTATGATTATAAAGTGACGCGGGCCACCGATTTCAAGGCGCTGAAGGAAGAACTGCTAGCACTCAACCCGGATTTGATTTTACTCGATATTCATTTGCCGTCCTATGACGGATTCTATTGGTGCCGTCAGTTCCGGATGGTGACCAATGCCCCAATTATTTTTGTATCTGCGCGCACCGGAGAGATGGAGCAGGTGATGGCGATTGAGAACGGGGGCGACGATTTCATCACGAAGCCGTTCCATCTGGAAGTGCTGCTGGCGAAGGTCAAGGGCGTTCTGCGTCGAACATATGGGGAGTATGCTTCCAGCAGCGGCGGCGAGGAGTTGGTTGTGCATGGCTTGAGCCTGCACCGCTCCCGGAATACGCTGGAATGGAAGGGAAGCCGCGTCGATCTAACGAAGAACGAGGCGCTGCTGCTCGCTGTGCTCATGGAGCGCGCCGGTCATATCGTATCCCGGGAGACGCTGCTGGAGACGCTGTGGGATGATGTCGACTTCGTGGACGACAACACGCTCACCGTAAATGTGACCCGCGTGCGCAAGAAGCTGGAGGAGATTGGCATTCATAAAGCGATCGAGACGATGCGCGGACAAGGATACCGCTTGCAAGCCTCGTGGACGGAAGACGGGGATTAGGCATGACCTTTTGGCGCTTTGTGAAGGATCGGCTTCTCCTTGTGCTGACCTGCTTCGCCGCCCTGTTCGTCGCCCTGCTTGTCGTATGGCTGGATCTCGGGATCGGGCAGCGCTATCTGTACAGCGGGAGCCTGACCTACGTATTCGTGCTGGGCGGGGCCGTCATCCTCGGCGGCTTATTCTATGACTATTCGCGGCAGCGGCGCTGGTTCCGCGAGATGAAGAATGCGGAGGAGAATGCGAGCAGCAATGATTTCACGCTCTGTCTTCACCATCCGCAGACGCAGGAGCAGGAGCGGGTTCACGGCTTGATCAGCCGCCAGTATCGCTCCTATATGGACGAACTGCTGACGATGGAGAAGAATAGGGAGCAGCATCTTCATTTTACGAACCAATGGGTCCATCATATGAAGACGCCGGTGTCGGTGCTGCATCTAATCTCGCAGCAGACACCTCAGCCGCTGGCGCTGGAGGAGACGGAGCAGTTGCTGCGCAGCATCGCGGAAGAGACGGATAGGCTCGCGCGTGGCCTCGACATGATGCTGCATACGGCCCGCATGGAGAAGTTCGACCTTGATCTGCACGTGACGGGACTGTCGCTGCAGCACGTCATCCGGCAGGTCATCAATCAGAATAAAAAAGCACTCATTCGTTACCAAATCTATCCGAAGGTCACGCCTGGCGACACGATGGTCGAGAGCGATGAGAAATGGCTGGCGTTCATTCTGACCCAGCTGGTTACGAATGCGATTAAATATATGAAGGATAAGGAAGGAGCCAAGTCGCTCCAGTTCACGGTGCAGCAGACGGACAGCGCCGTGCGGCTCCGGGTGCAGGATGAGGGAATCGGCATCGAGCCGCATGATATCCCGCGCATTTTCGATGCCTTCTTCACCGGGGAGAATGGACGCCGGGAAGGGGATGCCACCGGGATGGGACTGTATTTGGTCAAGCAGGTGTGCGGCAAGCTTGGGCATACCATAAGCGTCGAATCGGAGCCGCATGTTGGCACGACCTTCACGCTTGGCTTCCATTCCGACGGCATCCACCGCATATGAGCCGGGTGTGACATGCGCTCTCCTCATTCCAATCACCGCTTGCAACGCGTGCATGGCAATTGGCTGCCGTAGTAACGAATGAACGGATGAGTGTATTCGCCCGCATGACTGGACTGGAAAGGGGATAGAAATATGGAGGTTCTAAGAGCGGAGCAACTGTCCAAAGTATACGGCACGAAAGGAAGAATGACGTATACGGCGCTCAAAGACATTCATCTGCATGTGGATGAGGGGGAATTCGTGGGCATTATGGGCCCGTCGGGCAGCGGGAAGACGACGCTGCTCAATATCCTCGCGACGATAGATAAGCCGACTTCCGGCAAGCTATGGATTAACGGAACCGAACCGACGAAGCTGAGCAACAAGAAGTTGGCGCATTTCCGCCGCCGGGAGCTCGGCTTCGTGTTTCAGGATTTCAATCTGCTGGATACGCTGAGCATGAAGGAGAACATCATTTTGCCGCTGGCGCTGGATCAGATCTCGGTGCGCGAAATGGAGCAGCGGCTCGCCGATACGATTCGCTGGCTCGGCATCGAGCCGATTCTGGACAAGCGGACGTATGAGGTCTCGGGGGGACAGAAGCAGCGGACAGCCATTGCGCGTGCAGTGATTCATCAGCCGTCCCTGCTGCTGGCGGACGAATTGACTGGGAATCTCGATTCGAAGGCGGCGAAGGAAGTGATGAACGCCCTTCAAGATCTGAATGAGAACCAGAACCGCACCATCCTCTTGGTGACACACGATCCGTTCGCAGCGAGCTACTGCAAGCGGATTTTATTCATCAAGGATGGACAAATCTTTTCCGAGCTGCGCCGCGGCTCGAACCGGCAGACGTTCTTCCAGCACATACTAGACTCGCTCAGTCTGTTAGGGGGCCAATTCGATGACGTACCGACAGCTCGCTATCCGTAATATTAAAGGCAGCTGGCATCGGTACAGCGCATATTTTTTCAGTTGCGTCTTTGCCGTTATGATTTTTTTCGTGTACGCGTCGATCAGTTACCATCCGGAGGTGGGGGATGGCAAGAGCCAGGCAAGCGACTATGTGCGCCAGCTCGTGATGGTATGCGAAGTTCTCATCATGATGTTCTCGTTTTTTTTCATCCTGTACTCGAGCTCCGCTTTTCTGAAATCCCGGCAAAAAGAGCTTGGCCTGCTATCGCTGTTCGGCTCGACCAAAGGGCAGCTCCGCATGCTCGTATTCTATGAAAACATGCTGATCTCCATCATGGCGATCGTCGTAGGCATCGGAAGCGGCATGATGCTGCTGAAGTTGTTTCTGCTGGCGATGTCCCGGTTGCTGCGGGTAGGCGCGCCGCTGAGCTTCTATGTCAGTCCGTCCGCGATCGGGCTGACATCCATCGGCTACCTGCTGCTGTTCGCCTTTATTACGCTCTTCTCGTTACGCCATGTAAGCCGGGTCGAGATTATCCATCTGCTGCGGGCGGATAAGGGGCCGAAGTCACCCCCTACGTTTTCCTGGTTCCTCGTGGTCCTGACGGTGCTTATACTCGGCAGCGGATACGGACTGGCTTTTGTGACCGATCAGAAATTGTTCCTTCTTTCGGCGCTGCCGATTATCGGGTTGACTGTGCTCGGTACGTATTTTTTATTCACACAGCTTAGCGTGGCGGTCATTCAGGCGCTGCAGAAGAACAAGCGGTTCTATTACCGGGGCATGCATCTCCTGAATGTCTCGCAAGCGGCATACAAAATGAAGGATAATGCCCGCGTGCTGTTCAACGTATCGATTTTATGCGCTGTCGTGCTTACCGCCACCGCTACCGTATACGCCTTCGATCAAGGGATGCGCATCTCGGTCAGACTCAACAATCCGTTCGTATTTACGATGTCCGCTGGCAAGGCGGATCAACCCCCGGTATCACCGGATCGCATCGAGCGGCTGGCGGAGCAAATGGAGCATCACGTCACCTTCTCCGCCAAGGCCCGCGTCGTCGATGCGAAGGTAGAAGGATCCGGGCTGGAGTATGGTGGGTCACTGGTTGGCGAATCGGACTACAACCGGCTGGTCGGAGAGTTGAGTTATGACTCTGTCCGTATTGAGGAAGGCAAAGGAATTTTTGTTAATCAGCGCGATATGCTTGCCAAGTATTTATTGCAAGCAATGCGGGAAGGCGATCTTCTTTTCATTAAGGTAGAAGGTCAAGCGAAGCCGTTTCCGCTTGAGGTTCAGCAGGTGCATACGAATCAGAACGTATTGACTTGGGGCGTCGGCTACCGATTGTTGGTCATTCCCGATGCCTTGCTGGACCGGCTGTATCGGCTGGCGCCGGCGAATCAGGCGCAGACGTGGTATGTTATGAACTGGACCGGCTGGGAGGAAGCGATGCCGCTGCTGGAACGGATCCGGGAGATGCGGGATCCGGCTTCGGAATTCGATATATACAGCCGGACCGAGGACTGGAACGATATCCGGCAATCTTCCTCGCTCGGACTGTTCATCGGCCTATTCATCAGTCTGCTGTTCTTCATCGCGAGCGGCAGCGTCATCTACTTCAAGCTGTTCACGGAGCTGCAGAATGACCAGGCGCATTTCCGCGCGCTCACCCGCATCGGACTATCGGTTGCGGAGATTCGCCGCGTCGTAACCTTCCAGGTGGGGCTTATCTTCTACGCCCCATGTATCGTCGGCAGCATCCATACGCTGTTCGCGATGAAGACCTTAACCAATCTGATCAATATCAATGTAATGGGCTACGGCGTTACTGTGGTCGGCCTGTTCGTTCTGATGCAGACGCTCTACTTTTTCATGGCGCGGCGCACTTATATGGGCAAGATATTGGAGGAGGCGGTCGTCTAGATTGACACTATCTTCCATCAGTGTCGAATCATGGATAATCCCGTTGGTATTGTTACTGGATTGACACTTTTTCTCGCCATCTTTCATGCATAATAGAGGCAAAGTGTCTCAAGTGAATGCGTTAACCTTGAAGGCGGGAAAGTGAGTGGACGGCAATGGGGAATCATCATGTCAGCTTCAGGAGGAGCAGCAGGCTCGGCTTAGGACTGCTGCTGCTGGGCGTTCTCTTTTTGGTGTCTTCAGCATGCGCATCAACCGTTTCCCACCGGGGAGAGCAAGAGGACACGGAGCCTCCTGGGAAGAAAGTCATCGTCTCGATTGACGGAGGCACATTCGTTCCAACGTTGTCGGAGCGTATCGTAGTCAGCTATCAGTCGCCTATGAAGCTCGTCGACGTGCTGAAGCAGTCCGGTACCGTCAAAGTATCGGAAGATAAGTCCACCATCGTCTCGGTTGGCGACGTGGCCCTCGATCCGAAGATGGAATGGGGCCTGCTGCTGAACGGGAAGGAATATGTGCTGCCATTCGCGATGGATAAGAAGCTGAACCCTGACGATGTCGTCGGCGTCTTCATCAAGAAGCTGGATGTCCGCACGAACCATGTGGCGGCTCCCGGCGTTACACTTCGCATCGACGGAGGCACGGTTGCGCCGAACATCACGAATTCCTATCTGGTCCGATGGACGGAGGAGTTGACGCTGAAGGAGCTGGTTCGGAACTTCGCCCAGTTCAGTCTGGACGAGGACCAGAAGCACGTCCTACGCATCGGCGAGAAGGAACCGGAGGCCACAGCGGTTCTTACCTTGAAGCTGAATGACAAGAAGCTGGATTATAGTCAGAATGCCGAGCGCAAGCTGAAGCCGGATGACGAGATCGAAATCAAGATTACACCATAAATAAAAGGGGTAGAGTGGGGACAAGCCCTTGCGCCGCAATAATGATTGCGCCGCAAGGGCTGTCTTTATAATAAACACCCGTCTTACGATTGGATAGGGAAAGGAGGGGGCCGCCATTATCGAATGATTAGATACGGCAGATCTCCTTCGGACACATTTCACACCGGCAGACATCCCGCAGATGATCCAGCTTGCGGATGACAATCATGCCGCTCTCGTATTCGAGTACGCCCTTCTTGCGAAGATCGCTCAGCATCCGATTCACGCTCTCTCGGGTAGCGCCAATCATATTCGACAAATCGGTGTGCGTAATCTTCTTGTTGATAAGCAAACCGCCGTTATCCAGTTCTTCTCCGAATGTGTTGGACAAGCGGATCAACGTCGAGCACAGCGCGCCCGGCTTGCCGTACATCATGAGATCGCGTAACTTCGTTTGCGTCAGACGATGATGGATCCCGAGCCATTTCATGAAGTCGATCGAAAAATCAGAGTATTGACAGACCAAAACCTCAATATCCTTCTGATTGATAAGGCCGAGCTCGGCTTCCTCGATCACTTCCGCTGTGAAGCTGTGCTTCGTGCTGTTGAACGGGTCGACTTGTCCGATCATGTCTCCGGCTTGATACATATAAAGAATCAATTCTTTACCTTCATCCGTCGAATTCGTTATTTTGACGCGGCCGCTTTTCAGAATGAAGAGCTTATCGGATACGTCGCCTTCCCAGAACAGATGTGAGTTCTCAGGGTAGGTTCGCTCCTTCGCAATCTCCAATAGCCGCTGCCGGTTCTGTGCTGAAAAACATGATAAGTTGCAGTGTTCGTCGAGTTGTTCCATCATGTTGGGCACTTCATTCGCCTCCAAATGTCTATTTCAATATGTTGTTTATTGGGTTTTATGAACCATTATGTGACATGTTTCACTAAAGCGTTTGATACTACTATCATGTACGTTTCAGCGAGTATTGTCAATTTAGAATGGTTAAAATTTTTTACAAATTAGCGACAAATTGTGATGAACGTCACAAAGTCTGGGGGTACTGTAAAAGAAAGACGAAAAAAGAAATCATCATGGTATGATATATATCACATACAGGGCGAAGGCAATTCGTTACACTTGAATTGTGAAAAGTTTCACAAATAAAAACCGTGGAACATCGGAACCCCGGAATGACTTAGTCTACGGAGTGGAGGCGGAGAAGATGGCAACACAACCGAAAGCAAAGGCAATGGAAAAGCAAGATGTCCCGAATGCAGCAGAGCATATTGATCAACTGGTGGCACGCGCCAAGAAGGCGCAAGCCGCATTTATGGACATGACGCAGGAACAGATTGACACGATTGTGCAGCAAATGGCGTTGGCCGGTCTCGACAAGCATATGCACTTGGCGAAAATGGCGATCGAAGAGACAGGCCGCGGCGTATATGAAGACAAAATCACGAAAAATATTTTTGCCACGGAATACATCTTCAACTCGATCAAATACGAGAAAACCGTCGGCGTCATTGAGGACAATCCGAATGGCGCGTATATGAAAATCGCGGAGCCGGTCGGCATCGTAATGGGGATTACCCCGGTGACGAACCCGACATCCACGACGATGTTTAAGGCGCTCATCTCTATGAAGACGCGCAACCCGATCATTTTCGGATTCCATCCGTCGGCACAGAAATGCAGCGCGGAAGCAGCCCGCATTTTGCACGACGCAGCGGTCAAATACGGGGCTCCCGAGCATTGTATCCAATGGATTGAATATCCGTCCATGGACGCGACCAACGCGCTTATGAATCATCCGGACGTGGCGCTCATCCTCGCGACAGGCGGGGCGGGAATGGTCCAGGCGGCGTATAGCTGCGGGAAGCCGGCGCTCGGCGTAGGCCCGGGCAACGTGCCTTGCTTCATTGACAAGACGGCGGATCTGGAGCAGGCGGTGACGGACTTAATTCTGTCGAAAACGTTCGACAACGGCATGATCTGCGCATCCGAGCAAGCGGTCATTATCGAAGAACCCGTCTTCACTGAAGTGAAAAAGCGGATGCAGGCCAAAGGCTGCCGCTTCCTGACGAAGGAAGAGACCGGCAAGCTGCAGGGCATGGCGATGAAGGCTGAATCCTGCGCCGTCAATCCGGCTATCGTCGGCCAATCGGCGAAACAGATTGCCGAGATGGCAGGCATCTCCGTGCCGGATGATACGAAGATACTGGTGGCCGAACTGACAGGCGTCGGACCGAAATATCCACTGTCCGCCGAGAAGCTGAGCCCGGTGCTCGCCTGCTACAAGGTGAGAAACGCGCAGGAAGGCATTGATCGGGCGGCCGAGGTCGTCGCCTTCGGCGGCATGGGTCACTCCTCCGTCATTCATTCTCATGACGACGACGTGATTCGCCGCTTCGCGGACCGTCTGCAGACCGGGCGGATTCTCGTCAATTCGCCGTCGACGCATGGCGCGATCGGGGACATTTATAACACAAATATCCCTTCGTTGACCTTGGGCTGCGGTTCGTACGGACGCAACTCGACGTCTTCCAACGTAACGGCGGTCAATCTGCTCAATATGAAACGGGTGGCGAAGCGAACAGTGAATATGCAATGGTTTAAAGTGCCGAACAAAATTTATTTTGAAAAGGGTGCAACGCAATATTTGGCCAAAATGCCGGACATCCACCGGGTGATGATTGTTACCGACGCCATGATGGTGAAGCTGGGGTACGTCGAGAAGCTGGAATACTATCTGCGCCAGCGCCGGACGCCGGTTGCGATCGAAATATTCTCTGACGTCGAGCCGGATCCGTCCACGAAGACGGTTGAGCGTGGAGCGGAAATGATGCGGAGCTTCGAGCCCGACTGCATCATCGCCTTGGGCGGCGGCTCGCCGATGGACGCGGCGAAGGGCATGTGGCTGTTCTACGAATATCCGGACACCGACTTTGACAATCTGAAGCAGAAATTCCTGGATATTCGCAAGCGTACGTTCAAATACCCGCGCCTGGGCCAGAAGGCCAAATTCGTCGCCATTCCGACTACGTCCGGTACCGGATCCGAGGTTACCTCGTTCGCGGTCATCACGGATAAAGAGAAGGGCAACACGAAATACCCGCTGGCGGACTATGAGTTAACGCCGGATGTGGCTATCATCGACCCTGAATTCGTCTACAGCTTGCCGAAGACTGCCGTAGCCGACACCGGTATGGACGTATTGACGCATGCGATTGAAGCATACGTCTCTGTCATGGCGAGCGATTATACGGACGGACTGGCGATGAAAGCCATCCAGCTCGTCTTCGAAAACCTGGTGAAGTCTTATCGGGAAGCATGCCCGAAAGCGCGTGAAAAAATGCATAACGCTTCGACCTTAGCGGGAATGGCGTTCGCGAATGCGTTCCTTGGCATCAACCACAGCTTGGCGCATAAGTGGGGGGCGCAGTATCATACGGCGCACGGCCGTACGAATGCGATTTTGATGCCACATGTCATCCGCTACAACGCGAAGAAGCCGACGAAGTTTGCTTCCTTCCCCAAATATGACCATTTTGTTGCAGATGTGCGCTATGCCGAGATCGCCCGTATTCTCGGGTTGCCGGCCCGCACGACGGAGGAAGGCGTAAAGAGCCTTATTGAGGCCATCCGCGGCTTGAACCGCGAGCTGAGCATTCCGGAGTCGTTCCAGGAGTTGGGCTTCGATGCGAAGGATTTCGAATCCCGCGTCGACTATCTGGCCGATCGCGCCTTCGAAGACCAATGTACTACCGCGAATCCGAAGCTGCCGCTTGTGTCCGAACTGGCGGAAGTATACCGCGATGCTTTCTATGGCCGCTTCGAATAAGAAAAACAGCGCATCAAAATGATAGGTACAGGCAGCGAAGAGAAGCGTCTCTTCGCTGCTTTTCGCGTTTCCGGGAAGGGAGAGCCGAAATAAGCGGATGTTTGTCTACTTTATGTTATTATTTTCATATGAACGTCATTTATTTGTGACTAATATCACAACGAAAGTACGTGATAGGAGGTACAATTAGGGTGCAGCAAGATAGAGGCTGCAGTGCAGCGGCGACGCTGCGTTAGCCACTCAGGCAGGAAAAAGGCGGGCAGTTATCGAAGTAGAAGGCGGAACATAACGGCCGCATACCCTTAAACGTGAAATTCATCACAGCATAGTAAGGTTAAGGTTAAGGATAGAAAGAACCATGTTGGGTGGCGCCTTCTGTTGTCAGCACATACGAAAAGTAAACAGTATGGAGGGATTACGATGTCGGTGATGGAACGTAATAACACAGAAGCAAAAGGATGGCGTGGATTCAAAACGGGAAAATGGCAAAATCACGTGGATGTGCCAAATTTTCTGGAGAACAACATCCAGCCTTATCATGGTGATGAATCTTTCTTGGTCGGACCAACCCAGAACACGAAAGATCTATGGGATATCGTAAGCCAATTGTCGAAGGAAGAGCGTGAACGCGGCGGCGTGTGGGATGTCGATGTCCATACGCCATCGACAATTACCTCGCATAAGCCAGGCTATTTGGATAAGGATAAAGAGAAAGTGGTCGGCGTGCAGACCGATGCTCCGTTCCGCCGTTCCATCCAGCCGTTCGGCGGCATCAAGATGATGATTGACGCTTGCAAAGCGTATGGCTTCGAAATGCCGGAAGAAATTATCAAGATGTTCACAGATATTCGCAAGACGCATAACCAAGGCGTATTTGATGCATATACTTCTGACATGCGCATGGCCCGCAAAGCCGGCATCATTACTGGCTTGCCGGACGCATACGGGCGCGGACGCATTATCGGCGACTACCGCCGCGTCGCATTGTACGGGGTAGATTTCCTTATTAAGATGAAGCAGAAGGATCTAAAGGATCTGGAAGTTGACGTCATGACAGATGACGTTATCCGCGACCGCGAAGAGCTGTCGGAGCAGATCCGGGCGCTGCAGGAATTGAAGCAATTGGCTGAAATGCACGGTTTCGACATTTCCAAGCCGGCGCAACATGCGAAGGAAGCTTTCCAATCGGTCTACTTCGGTTACTTGGCCGCGATCAAAGAGCAGAACGGTGCGGCAATGTCGCTCGGACGCGTATCGTCTTTCCTCGATATTTATGTCGAACGGGATCTGGAGGAAGGAACGCTGACCGAAGAAGAAGCCCAAGAGCTGGTCGACCATTTCGTCATGAAGCTCCGTATCGTCAAATTCCTGCGTACGCCGGACTATAATGATTTGTTCAGCGGCGACCCTACATGGGTAACCGAATCGATCGGCGGCATGGCCGTGGACGGCTCAACCCGCGTCACGAAGAACAGCTTCCGCTTCCTGCACACCCTGTACAATCTCGGACCGGCCCCAGAGCCGAACCTGACGGTGCTGTGGTCGACGAAGCTTCCGGAAGCATTCAAAAAATATTGTTCCAAAGTATCGATCGAGACGAGTTCGATTCAGTATGAGAACGATGATCTGATGCGCCCAATCTATGGCGATGATTACGGTATCGCCTGCTGCGTATCCGCGATGCGCATCGGGAAGCAAATGCAATTCTTCGGCGCCCGCGCCAACTTGGCGAAATGTCTGCTGTACGCGATTAATGGCGGCAAGGACGAGAAGATGGGCGTGCAGGTCGGACCGGAGCTGCCTCCAATTACGAGCGAAGTGCTGGATTACGACGAAGTCGCCAAGCGGTTCAAGCAGATGATGGAGTGGCTGGCGAAGCTGTACATGAACACGCTGAATGTCATCCACTATATGCATGATAAATACAGCTACGAGCGCATCGAAATGGCATTGCATGACCGTGAAATTTTGCGGACAATGGCATGCGGCATCGCGGGCCTGTCGGTTGCAGCCGACTCGCTTAGCGCCATCAAATACGCGAAGGTTAGACCGATTCGCAACGAGCAAGGCATCGCGGTGGACTTCGAGACAGAAGGCGAATATCCTTGCTACGGCAACAATGACGACCGCGTTGACAGCATCGCGATCGACCTGGTGGAATCGTTCATGAATATGATTCGGAAGCATCATGCCTACCGCAATGCGCTCCCAACCCAATCCGTATTGACGATTACGTCGAACGTCGTCTATGGGAAGAAGACCGGTACGACGCCGGATGGACGCAAAGCGGGCGAGCCGTTCGCTCCAGGAGCGAACCCAATGCACGGCCGCGACCGCAAAGGAGCGCTGGCATCGCTCAGTTCCGTCGCGAAGCTGCCTTATGAGCATAGCCTTGACGGCATCTCGAACACGTTCTCCATCGTGCCGAAGGCGCTCGGCAAGGAGCTCGAATCGCGCAAGTCGAACTTGACGTCGATGATGGACGGCTATTTCAGCAGCAAGGGGCATCACTTGAACGTCAACGTGTTCGCTCGCGAGCAGCTGCTTGACGCGATGGAACATCCGGAAAATTATCCGCAATTGACGATTCGCGTATCCGGATATGCGGTCAACTTCATCAAGCTGACGCGCGAGCAGCAGCTCGATGTGATTAACCGCACATTCCACGGCAGCATGTAATTAGATTTGTGAACCGGAAGAGAAGGGACCGTGAGCGACATGATGGGACGCATTCACTCCGTAGAAACGTTCGGAACAGTAGATGGGCCAGGTATCCGCTTCATTCTGTTCATGCAGGGCTGCGCCCTGAAGTGCAAATATTGCCACAACCGGGATACGTGGGATCTGAACAACGGCACCGAGATGTCCGTAGAAGAAGCGCTCGCGGAGATCGAGACTTATCTTCCCTATTATCGCAGCTCCGGCGGCGGCTTGACGGTATCGGGCGGGGAGCCGACATTGCAGGCAGCTTTCGTGAAGGAACTGTTCAAGCAGGTGAAGAAGCATTGGAACTTGGCGACGGCGCTTGATACGAACGGCGTTAACGACGTGACGAAGCTGAGCGAACTGTACGACCTCACCGATCTGGTGCTGCTCGATATCAAGCATATCGACAATGACAAGCACTTGGCCTTGACCGGCGTGCCGAATACGCGCACCCTGGAGACAGCGCGCTGGCTGTCAGACCACGGCAAGAAGATGTGGATCCGGCATGTGCTCGTGCCGACGATGAACGACGATGAGCAGGATCTACGGAATCTTGGCCGCTTCATCGGCTCGCTGCAAGGCGTCGAGAAGGTGGATGTGCTGCCATACCATCAGATGGGGATATATAAATGGGAGCAGCTCGGCGAGAAGTACCCGCTGGAAGGCATTCCGTCGCCGACGGCGGAAGAAGCGGAGCGGGCTCAGCGGCTGATTGAACAGGGCCGGGCCGAAGCTCTAACGAACTGAATAGCTATAGCAATGCGACGTGCAGTGTCCTTTGAAACGCAAAGGGCCTGCACGTTTTTATGTTGGAGAAGGGGGAACGAGCAGCAGTTTCATTCTGTCCTTCCCATTTACCGTAAAGGCGCCCGATTTCAATCGTTTGCCGCTGGCTACGATAAAAGCGGAGAACTTTTTAATACGCATAGCATAAGATACAACGTACTCCAAATAAAACTTATCATAACGATGGAAGGGAGGGATAACCACTTGAACACAAAGCGTGAGGATTCCCTTTATAATCAGTTAGAGTCAGCGACCCATTGTTCCGAAAAAAAACAAAAGGTTCCGTTCTGTTGCGTCGTCTCCATTCCTCATGGATTTGAACTCGTATCTCCAGCTCATCCTAAGATGGCATACAATCTTGACTGCCTAGCCACAATCAAAGAGACGTGCCGCAAAACGGTGCAGGTCGAAGACTGTGGCCATGCCGAAGTCGATTTACACGTGTTAAAGGTCAAAGGCTGCATTCCTTTTCTTATCAATATTGAAGTCAAACCAAAGGGGAAGCGGGAAAAATGTTTTACTGAGCCCCATGCCAAAGAAATCTCACTTTGTTGTGAGGGGAGTGTATGTGTAGATCATGTACTCAAGTGTAGTGTCGGAAGTTTACCCGATGTTCATATCGATTGTCAATATGTGACGGTATGTGATCTACACCTGAGCCCCGCTCATGAGGGAGCTTGTCAGTTTGTGAAGATTACTGGGGAATTTCAGTTTTATTCTATGTAAAGTTAGGTACAAATGTTGTTGCTCAACACCCATTATTATTTATTAAGGGGGAACAACTATATAGTACTGAAATGCTTAAATAACCAAACAGTTAGCGTTGCAGAACCTTTCCGGAATAGGTTCACTTCAAAAGCTTGGCTATGGTCTGGTTGAAGTAGTGAATAAAAGCAAGTATCTGCTCCTTCAAATCTTGAGTCGAAGGAAAGTTGCCTCTACGGAGGAGTCGCCGAACCAGAATGCTAAAGGACTGTGGACGAAAGAGCAACTGCGAGCATTTATCCAAGAGACCCGGTTACCGCTCAGGGATGCACAGACTTGTTCGCAGAAACGTTGCACAAAATGCTGGAGGCCGGTGCTCTCCACAACTTTTGCACAGAAAGTATCTGTGCCCCCTATACGTGAAGATCACTGCCAGTTTGTTAAAGTTACGCACCACTTTTATGTACAGGATCTGTAAAAAGAAAAACACGCTGGTATGACCCGAGACGGTTGGGACGGATTGGAATCCCCATAATATTAAGGAGGATCTTGATATGAACATGAACAATAACAATAACTTTAATGCAAATACTGTAAGCGGAAATAATGTGTACACTAACTGTATTGGAAATACCGCAAGCGGAAATACGATGAACAACAACTTTAATGGAAATCAAAATTTCCTAAGCAGTACTGCTATACCTTCGGCAAATAATAATATTATTTGTAATGAACCTGTTCCTAATTGTTTAGATCCAATAAATAACGAAATTATTCGTGGTGACTTAGTTACGAATGGTTTAACTCCTATAGATAACAATGTTATATGTGATTCTGATTTTATTCCCATAAATGCAAAGAGAAAAGATCCTTTTCGTAGTAGAACAACACAAGAAATAATGAGAGAATGGACAGAATGGAAAGAAAATAGTTCTTCTTTGTTTATAACACCAATTGTAGGTGTCGTTACCAGTACCCTTCTTAATGCATTAAAACAAGTAGGACAGAAGAGACTTTTAACACTATTGACAGACCTTTTATTTCCAAATAACAGTACATCAATGATGGAGGAGATTATACGAGCCACACAAGAATATGTTCAGCAACAGCTTGATACTTCAACCTGGAATCGTGTGAACCAGGAACTCGTAGGTTTGAAAAATAGCTTACAAACCTTTAACGACCAAGTCAATGATTTTTTACAAAATAGAGTTGGGATTTCACCAGCTGCAATTATAGATTCAATTAATACCATGCAACAAGTATTTGTTAATAGATTGCCACAGTTCCAAGTACGTGGCTATGAAGTATTATTGTTACCTTTATTTGCACAAGCGGCCAATCTTCATTTAACTTTTATACGAGATGTTATCATTCATGCTGATGAATGGGGTTTATCCAAAGCTCAATTAGACACGTATAAGCGATATCTTAAAGAATATGTAGCAGAGTATTCAAATTATGCTCTATCCACCTATGATAAGGAATTTAGAGCAAGATTTTATCCAAGAGCTACTTTAGAAAACATGCTACAATTTAAAACGTTTATGACAATAAATGTACTAGATTTTGTTTCAATTTGGTCATTGCTTAAATATGTAAACCTATATGTAAGCACAAGTGCAAATTTATATAATATAGGCGATAATAAGGTGAATGAGGGGGAATATTCGATCTCCTATTGGCCGTTCTTTAACTCTTATATTCAGACAAGAGCGAATTATGTATTGTCTGGTGTATCAGGGTATGCCATACGTTGGACTTATAATAATCCTATCTTTGGACGATACATTCAAGATAGACTTAATAATATTACCGCCTCTTATATCGGTGGGGTAAATGGACCACAAATTGGCCAACAGCTTTCTACAACCGAACTCGATCAACTAGTACAACAACAAGCTAGAGCTGATATACCAGTAGACTTTACGCAGATCCCAATCAATTGTACACTACGAAATCCGTTAGAAGTACCCTATTATGCTACTCGATTCAATGAATTAACTTCATTGGGGACAGCGGGAGTTGGCGGATTCGTTCGTAGTGACGTCTTTATAAGTAATGATAGTGTGTGCGGTCTTGGAACCAACTATTCTAGTGGTCAGACATTTTATCCAGATTATTATATTACAAATATTTCTGCAACTGTACAAGTAAACGGAACAAATACAGATATAAGTCCGTTATATTTTGGAGAAAATAGAGCCATAACTTCTACTAATGGTGTAAATAAAGTGATCGCTATTTATAATAGGAAAACCAATTATGATGATTTTACAAATATACGTGGTACCATAGTCCATGAAGCACCTACAGATAGTACCGGTTTTACTATATCTCCATTGCATCTGGATACAGTCAACATCAATTCATATTTGTATATTCAAGAAAATTATGGGAATAATGGTGATTCACTGCGAGTAATTAACAGGGCTATAATAAAGTATAGACTTAGCGCAGCTCGTTCAGTTATATACAGATTAGTTTTAAGAGTATCTGGAACTGCATCAAGTATAGTTGCAATATATGAGAATTATCCTGTAGGATCAGCAAATCAGATCAATACAGGTACTGACAACGAAGGAGTTATAGACAATGATTCAAAATTTATAGATTTAATTTTTAATACGCCTTTTTCTGTATCAGGAACGGCGAGAGAATTGCAGTTACAAGTTTCCGGGGCAACTACATCTAGTCCCCTTGATATAATGAATATCATCTTGATTCCAATAAATGATGTTCCTCTTTATTAAACCTTAAATTTTATATTTACTTTTGTCTTTGAGTAAGTATTCGATACGGGTCAACAAATAAAAATATTTGTTGCATGAGTATATAGATTCCTAACAAGACACCATTTTCTCGCCTGCTTTTTCATCCACTTCCGAGAATTCAGGCGAGAGTTTGTTTCATTGTATTATGGAGTGCTACGATAAAAATGCAGTCGAAAAACCCCCTCATATGAAATAAAATGAAAGCTAACGAGGGGACGAGAGACAATGAATCGGTACGACAAAGCATTCAAAGAAGAAGCAGTAAGATTGAGCGATGAGATTGGACCAAAGAAAGCCGCCGAGCAGTTAGGCGTATCCTACTATACCTTGCAGGAATGGAGAAAGCGAAGAACCCTGCACGGCGACGGAGCGCATATCGGGAGCGGTCGGACTTATGCATCTGCCGATAAGACTGCGCGTGAAATCGAATTAGAAAGAGAAATAGGCGAGTTGCGCCGCGCGAATGAAATTCTCAAGGACGCACTCGGTTTTTTCGCAAAAGACCGGAAGCGGTAAAGGCATGCCAGCTCTATGCTTACATCCGTGAACGACGGGATCGATGGATCGTCAAGGAGATGTGCGAAGTACTTGCTGTCAGCGAATCGGGCTATTACCGTAGCTTGAAGCCCACACCCAAACAAGAGCGGCAGCAACGCCTTCTGGTCAACATTAAAGAAATCATTGGAGAACATGAAGACAACAGTAATTACGGTGTCCAGCGTATTCTGCTGGCGCTGTCACAAATAGATATCACGACCAGCTACAGTACCGTCTATCGAATTATGAAGAAGCACGGCCTGCTGAAGAAAGCCAAGCGTCATCCAAACGGCATTACACGCGAGGATGCCGCAGCTCAAAAGAGCGAGAACCTGATCCAGAGAGACTTCAGATCCTCAGCACCCAACCAAAAGTGGCTATCGGATATCACCGAAGTCCCTTGTTCAGATGGCAAGCTATATCTGTCCGCGGTACTGGATTGTTTCAACGGAGAGATCGTGGGCCTCGCCATGGACGACAACATGCGCAAGGAACTGTGCATCCAAGCTTTTGAGAACGCCTGTAAAGCAAGAAATGCTCGCGGAATGGTGTATCACAGCGATCGAGGCAGCCAATTCACGAGCCATGCATTCCGAGAGGGTCTGGCTAAACGAGGGGCCATTCAGAGCATGAGCGGCACAGGACGTTGCTATGACAATGCAAGGATGGAAAGCTTTTTTGCTACGCTAAAGAAAGAGAAGCTGTACAAGATCAACACGGAGCGCTATCCGATGGCCTATATTAAATCGATCATCTTCAGATACATCATGGTCTACTACAACAGACGGCGGATCTACACCTCTAATCCGGGGGGGTGGCCCCCAGCTATTTATCGCGAAAGAATGCTGTCACAAGCAGCTTAGTAACGGGATTTCTGTATTAGGGTGTTTTCAAACTGCACTTTTTTTGACAACTCCATTATTTGCCGAAGGTATAGCAGTACTGCTTAGGAAATTTTGATTTCCATTAAAGTTGTTGTTCATCGTATTTCCGCTTGCGGTATTTCCAATACAGTTAGTGTACACATTATTTCTGCTTACGGTATTTGCATTAAAGTTATTGTTATTGTTCATATTCATATCAAGAGCCTCCTTAATATTATGAGGATTCCAATCCATCCCAACCGTCTCGGGTCATACCAGCATGTTTTTCGTTTTACAGATCCTGTACATAAAAGTGGTGCGTAACTTTAACAAACTGGCAGTGCTCTTCACGTATAGGGGTCACAGATACTTTCTGTGCAAAGGTTGTGGAGAGCACCGGCCTCCAGCATTTCCTGCAACATTTCTGCGAACAAGTCTGTGCATCCCTGAGCGGTAACCGGGTTATTCTCTTGGATAAATGCTCGCAGTTGCTCTTTCGTCCACAGTCCTTTAGCATTTTGGTTCGGCGACTCCTCCGTAGAGGCAACTTTCCTTCTAAAGGAGCAGATACTTGCTTTTATTCACTACTTCAACCAGACCATAGCCAAGCTTTTGAAGTGAACCTATGCCGGTAAGGTTCTGCAACGCTAACTGTTTGGTTATTCAACATTTGTACCTAATTTTACATAGAATAAAACTGAAATTCTCCGCTAATCTTCACAAACTGACAGGCACCCTCATGAACGGGCCTCATCTGTAAATCACATACCGTCTGTTTATTGCATACTAAAAATGCCTAGAATTGCAGCGTAAAAGTGCTTAGATCAGATGCAAAAAAAAGGCACTTGTCAGCCCCTTACATTCCT
>NZ_BALG01000221.1 GCF_000315235.1 Paenibacillus popilliae ATCC 14706
ATGTTGCAGATCCCGTAGAATCTCGTCGCTATCCTCGCCGTCTCGCACCTTCACGAATGTTTCATGTGCCAGATTAGTGATGCTCTCGGCCAGCTTCTCCTTCTTCACTTGGCGGATGAGCATCGGTACGCGGTTTTCGTTAAAAAAGGTGCTGCGTAGTTCGTGCAGCTTTGGGATCTGATTGGTATCGCATTGATTCGCTAATCCCTTGAATGTCAGCCCTTCCTTGTCGTGAACCTGCTGCATCAGGCGGTAAAGCCAATCGTAGCCCTGGAACAGGTCGGCCGTTAGAACATGCCTATTCGCTTCGAAGAGTGTTGGATCTGTAAGAAACCCGCCAAGCAATTCCTCATGCGGTTGTGTTTCTCTCACGTTGCTTTCTGTGTAGCTGCTCAAGGTATTCCCTCTCTTCCTTGTTTAGTTCAACCATATCGATCTTTGTTTCGACTCTCTTAACCAAGTCAGCAGGCCGTGGCATGTATTCTGATTGCTGTAGACACTCAATAAGAGCCTTCTTAGCAACTTCATAATCCATATGCCCAATCACTTCGTGCCACGCTTTGAGCTTATTTCGTGTAATGTCTATAGCGTAAAATTCCCCGATCCTCTCGAGCAGCGCATTCACTTCTGTGAGCTTCAGTTCCTTACTGCCCCCTTTCAAGAGCCTGGAGTTCTTCCGGACTTAACCGCCCTCCTGCTCTTTGTTGTTGATTATTCATCCTCTGCAACTTGTGCTTTGCTTCCTCGTCAGTTGTCCCTCTTAATATTCCGAAGGTATAATCCTCTTTCGCTTTACTTAATTTCTCACTGCCCATATGCGTCTTTATTGCGTATTCAACTCGGAGAGGAGAATAGCGGGCAAACTGCTCATACACTTTTATCAAGATCCCATCGCTCAACTTCTTCCCCTTCCTCATGTTTGCTATAAACTCAAAATAGTTGTCGATGAGTTCTAGCAATTCCGGATTGTAGCGGGAGCGGAAATTTTCAATTTGCGCGGATATATTATTATTCTTTTCATTCTTATCATTCTTGTTTATATCCAACGACTGTTTCCCGACTGTTACTTTTATGTCATCATCAGCCTGATAAATGTCCCATGATACAAGGGAAATCATTGTATATTTCCTGTTACCTGAATCGACCGTTATCATGCCCTCTTTCTCGAGCCATCCCAGGACCGATGAGACAGTTTTAACGTTTGGCTCCTTCCATATCCCGCGCTCATACCAACCAACACCCTTGGCAATGTTTCTGAGGGACGTCATATGTTGCCCAGGGGAAACTTCAACCCTGGTCCCATCCCTCATCGGAATCTCGTTTTCGTGATGATTGACCATGTATTTCAGGTACTGCCATATCCGGTGATAGAGAGGGGGCATTGACCAAATATCACTTTCAAGTTCCTGCCTGTAATCTTTAATCCACCCCGCCATACAATTACCTTCTGTTCCAGTTAGATTTAAGTAAAACCCTATTCACTTTATCCTCCAAAGGCAGCTTCAAGTAAACGTTCCATTGCACTCTCGTCCTGGTCCAGGATGTGCCACATGATTTGAGCATAGAAGTCATAACGTTCCCCTTTATCAACGCCTTGGAGAGCAGCATATAGCCTGTTTGTAAGAGGCTCAAGATCCCCCTTTAGTGGGAAGGCTCGCCAATTGAATCCAAGGTGATGATACTTACCCTGGAACTCCGATGTTTCCCGCTTCGGATATGGGGCCATGAAGTATAGAAGCTCGAATGTATCCGCTCGCTCCAACTGCGCTGTCATTTCGGGGATCCCCCTTCATGAGAGTTAGAGAGAGTTAACGGCCCACGCGACTTCTCAATTTTCTTGAGGAATCTATACCCGGCTATAAACCCCCGAATATATTTTTCTTCAGCTTCGCAGCTAGCTAAATGATTCATTTTGTCTTCCAGGTCAAAAAGCAAATCTTTATACTTTTTCCCGGCAGAACTTAAAACAACCTTAAAGGCCTTGCTTGCGTCATCCACAGCTAATTGCAATTCATTCTGGTAGCCTTCCAATATTTCCGGTCTTTCCTTCAAGTAACTAACAAGCGCAATCTCCCGAATGACTTCCAACATCCCCTTCTCAAGCTGTGGTTCTAAGGACATACCAACCCAATACAGCCGATCCTTAATCGCCATGAATATACACTCTCCCGTTTAGCTTCCACTTGCACAACATGAAATGATTATGTATAATGTTGCGCAAAGGGATACCTTGAATTTGTGTTATCGCCTTAACGTCCGGCCAAAGACATGTTAAGGTGATTTTTATTTTGTGCTGGTAGCACGCCAATATAGATATGATCAACAGAAATTCCATACAGGTCGCACAATTTTCTGAATGTAGGGTAATGCATTTTTTGGTTATTTTCCTCGTATTTTTTGATCCTGCTTACCGGAATGCCCGTCTTCTCTGATACCTGCTTGTGACTCAAACCCACGTTTTTCCGAGCTTCGCTAAACGTTATCTTGCCGTTTGGGGCGATTCTCACCCACTCTTTCAATTCCGCTTCCAACGCCGCAATATCCCTGTCAATCCTTTCTGGAGAGGTACCAAGAGCCTTCATGTCCTTTAGAATCTCATCAATTGATCGCATCGTTCTCCACCGCCTTCAGATTAGGCTTGTTTGGTATCATACTAACTACGTCCCCATACTCATCAACTTCAGCCGTATATGTCTGTAGCGGCTTCCCAGTGATGTCTTCAAGCAATTTGAATGAATCGATGGCCTCTTCCCCTGTTTGTCGCTTGTATTCCTCCTTAACTATGAAAAAGTGTTCCATCCAGGCATCATGAAGATAATCGTCAAAGTCCGCTTCGATACGCTTCAAAACAACAAGATACTCAAAAGTAG
>NZ_BALG01000220.1 GCF_000315235.1 Paenibacillus popilliae ATCC 14706
AACTAGAACACTCACACGAGAAAACAAAAGTGAATTGGGACGTTGTCACATCGCCTGTGTCTGCTCGTAATCGTTCTCAATCAAGTACATACTCTGTTAAAAATATTTATGCCATTTCTAAACATACCCAACATATTGACCGAGCATGGAGTTTGCTTCAATTAATAAACGGCGCAGAGGTGGCAAAAGGGAAATTTAGACAATCAGAGGTGTTGTTGGTTCGTGCTCCGTATGTACATGAAAAATTGAGTACAGGGCGGAATATGGCAGCTTTTTATTCGTTAACACCGCGAGAATATGAATATAGCGCTCAAATGCCTGCACAAGCGGATATGACGTTCAGGGAAAAAAAATATGAGATTATGAATTCGGCGATAGAATCTATTTTTACAGGCGAGAAAGAGATTGATGTCGCTTTGCAAGAGGCATCACAAAAGTTAGAACAAGTCATGCATGATC
>NZ_BALG01000219.1 GCF_000315235.1 Paenibacillus popilliae ATCC 14706
GGAGGTGGAAGTGCAGCAATGCATGGAGCTGACCAATACTAATCGGTCGAGGGCTTATCCTAAGTTTGATGATTTTACTTTCGCATTCAGTTTTTAGGGTGCAATGCCTTATTTATTATATATTCCCTGATAGCTCAGTTGGTAGAGCACTCGGCTGTTAACCGAGTTGTCACAGGTTCGAGTCCTGTTCGGGGAGCCATGGAGAGATGTCCGAGTTTGGCCGAAGGAGCACGATTGGAAATCGTGTAGGCGTCACAAGCGTCTCGAGGGTTCGAATCCCTCTCTCTCCGCCAGTTATGGCCCGTTGGTCAAGCGGTTAAGACACCGCCCTTTCACGGCGGTAACACGGGTTCGAATCCCGTACGGGTCACCATTGCACCTTATGGCTGGAAAAAGTTAAGGGTTGAAATTAACCTTAACAATCTGTTAGACTATATTAGTCGTTACATTATGGACGCTTAGCTCAGCTGGGAGAGCATCTGCCTTACAAGCAGAGGGTCGGCGGTTCGATCCCGTCAGCGTCCACCATATATCGCGGGGTGGAGCAGTTCGGTAGCTCGTCGGGCTCATAACCCGAAGGTCGCAGGTTCAAATCCTGCCCCCGCAACCAACCTGGAGCTGTGGTGTAGAGGCCTAACATGCCTGCCTGTCACGCAGGAGAACGCGGGTTCGAATCCCGTCAGCTCCGCCATTATTTTTATATGATTAGGCTCGGTAGCTCAGTCGGTAGAGCAGAGGACTGAAAATCCTCGTGTCGGCGGTTCGATTCCGTCCCGAGCCACCATAATAGATTTATGCCGGTGTAGCTCAGTTGGTAGAGCGGCTGACTTGTAATCAGTAGGTCGTGGGTTCGACTCCTATCGCCGGCACCATTGTGGAGGATTAGCGAAGTGGCCAAACGCAGCAGACTGTAAATCTGTTCCCTTACGGGTTCGGTGGTTCGAATCCATCATCCTCCACCATACATAGGGGCATAGTTTAAAGGTAGAACAGCGGTCTCCAAAACCGTTAGTGTGGGTTCAATTCCTGCTGCCCCTGCCAATCCAGTATTTTTACAATGTGGCGGTCGTGGCGAAGTGGTTAACGCATCGGATTGTGGTTCCGACATTCGGGGGTTCGATTCCCCTCGATCGCCCCATAATTTTGGGGATTAGCCAAGCGGTAAGGCAACGGACTTTGACTCCGTCATGCATAGGTTCGAATCCTATATCCCCAGCCATTTACGCGGACATAGCTCAGTGGTAGAGTATCGCCTTGCCAAGGCGAGGGTCGCGGGTTCGAATCCCGTTGTCCGCTCCAGATGGCGCCATAGCCAAGTGGTAAGGCAAAGCTCTGCAAAAGCTTTATTCCCCAGTTCGAATCTGGGTGGCGCCTCCAACTCTTTTTTTCTGAATGATATGTGCTCTTAGCTCAGCCGGATAGAGCGTTTGACTACGAATCAAAAGGTCAGCAGTTCGAATATCTTAGGGCACGCCAGATTAACTTTATATGCCGGTGTGGCGGAATGGCAGACGCGCGCGACTCAAAATCGTGAGCGTAAGTCGAAGAAATAACTGCTGAAGCCTTGGTATGATTGAGTTGTTTGTAAGATGTTTCAAAAGTTCTCCCCTGTAGTTCTCTCCTTCTTCTCAAAGGAAGAACATAAGTGCAGATGAGATATATAGTGTGCCGATGTGGTGGAATTGGCAGACACGCCGCACTCAAAATGCGGTGCCGAGAGGCTTGCCGGTTCGAGTCCGGCCATCGGTATACCAAAAGGGTTATAAGATTGCTTTTCGGAGCAGCTTTATAATCCTTTTTTTATGCAAACTTGTTTAAATTTTTATTCGTTTACTCATTGCCTGAGCAGATGAGATTTTTGTGCTATATTCAAGGTGTGAATAAATGTTTGCTGTAGTTACGTAATCATTGTGACCTAGCCACTCCTGAACTTCCTTCATTCCTATACCGCTGGCGAGTAATAGACTGGCACAGCTATGGCGGAGGTCGTGATACCGGATACGCCTAAAACCGTGTCTGCTCAGCAAAATGGGGGAATTCTGCGTAATGTAGCCTGGTTTAATACGCTGCCCTAATTCATTGTTATTCTTTTTGGGACGTTCCACGAGATCAGCAGGATTCGCCGTAATCAGTTTTGTTTTCACAGCATATTGAAGGGCTTTGCGGATGTTAGCGTGGTAATGAATTACCGTATATGAAATTAATACAACAAATGAAAAGTTATTATAGGCATCCGAGCGAAATATAGTGAGCGGCTTTCCAGTCTTGACCACGTAGCTTTGCAATTGTAGCCCTACTCATAGCATCAATGGGACTTTCGCATACATATACCCGTTTTCTGTCGGGATTTCCGCATAGATGAAACGGATAACTTTTGTCCGAATACTCTCGATCTTGTTTGAATGGCTTGTTGAGAGTGGTCCCACGCATGGAGCAATACCGTGCAGCTCCATTTTGGTCATATCCAACAAACACACAGTTGCCCGTTTTGTCCTGCTGATACAACTTTTTTTCATGCATGAGTAATGAGACAATTTCAGGTGCTATTCTGCGTACTTGAGTTAAATACCACGCAACCCGTCTGTAATTTGGAGCTTTATCGGGAAGGATGAGTTGTCCTCGTTCTTTCATAGAAGAAGTAACAGCCTTTTGAGGCAGCTCCAATTCCAGCAGATAAGCGACAGCTTTTTTAAAGATCATCCTGCAAAAATGCATGGCAAAATCAATCGTTCCGCCATATGTGTTACTGGAAAAGTGAAAGTACCGATTGCTGTCCTTAAAGAAGTAAAGACCTCCGCTTTGTTCGGCATGATACGCGCGGCGGCCGCCGTTCTCAAGTACATAACCCTGTGATTTTGCGAACTCGATCAAATTTACCTGATTGGCTGATTTGATTTGCTCTTTGGTAAATAGGGTATGTTGTGCCATGAATGTATCCCTCCATTCGTTGTTTAGGAAGGTGGGATCGTATAATATAATTAGGAGTTTGGAAAGGAGTAGATGGGATGTCTTTAGATGTGAATCCAGAAACGGTGCATCAGCGACATGATACCTCCTACCGTTTTTTGCTCTCCAGTAAAAAGTTGTTCGTTGAACTACTCCGTTCTTTCATTCATAAAGGCTGGGTAGAAGCGGTGGACGAGGAACATGTTCAGGAAATTCCCCATTCTTTTGTTCTCCAGGATTTCAAGCTCCAGGAGGCGGATTTGGTCTACCAGGTGAAGCTGAATGGCCAAGATGTTGTATTTTATTTGCTCCTGGAGATGCAGTCCAGTGTGGATTTTCGGATGCCGTATCGGTTACTCTTGTATCAGGTGGAAATTTGGCGCTATTTATTGCAAAATGAAGATGACGCTTTGTCGAACCGGAAAACATTTCAATTGCCGCCGATTATTCCGATAGTGTTGTATAATGGAAGGCAAAAGTGGTCAGCGGAGGTGGAGTTCCGCAAGCTGCTTGCTAACGAAAACCTGTTTGGTTCGGAGTTGCTTAATTTTGAATATTTGCTTATAGATGTTGCACGCTATACAGAAGAAGAACTATTATCGTTGTCAAATACGATAGGCTCCGTCTTCTTGCTCGATCAGACGGAAGACCAGGAGCAGTTATTGAATCGGCTTGGCAAACTGATGAATACGATTCAGCAGATGCCGGCGGATAGTCAGCAGAAATTTGGCGCTTGGATGACCAACATTCTATTGCAGAAGTTGCCGGAGAATGAGCCAAGCTTGCAGCAGTTTATCCAAAACGTGAAAGGAGATGCTTCATTCATGGGACTGGAAAAAATCTTGGACGATATCGAACGCAGAGGGCAACACAAAGGTGAGCAAAAAGGCAAAGAAGATGTAGCCAAACAGTTAATACGAATGGGAATGGATGATTCATCCATTGCCCAAGCTACCGGATTTGCTATTCAAACCATTGAAGATTGGCGTAAGCAAGCTTATTAATTTCCGTTCCTTTGGAGCAGTTTCCTTTTTTTGTAAACTAATGTTCCATTTCTCTGTGTTCTCCCAAATCCTCCTTCTGTTGTACTTCTTCTGGATCATCCAATACTGTTGCTTGCTCTTGCAATTCCTTAAATTCCAATGCGGAGTTGATTTCCGACTGCTGCACTACAAATTGACTTAGCCGATCTTCAAATTCAAGGAACCTAATAGAATGCGGACTTCGCCGCGGCGTACCTGCTCAAACAATGCTTCACGCGCAGCGTCTGTATTGACATCATGAATAAAGGCGATTTCCTGCTCTGGAATACCGCGAAGAATCAATTGGGATTTCATTTCACCATATACATTGAACTGCTCTGGTTTTGGAGTGCCGCTGTCGCTGAAAATAACTTGGGTGAGCCGAATCGCCTGCGTCTCCTTCCAAATATCAAATACGTTATTAATGCAAAGGTTCAGCTTGGACATCGGATCAGCGGGGGCGTCCCCATGTACCAGGCGTGGGTCAATGGACATCAGCTTGGCTTCGTGTGTCAACTTGAGCATGTTGTCTTCCTTGGCATCGACCTCATTGTTCCGAATTTTCTCGGCTCGTTCAACGAGTTCATCCATCATCTGCTCTTGGTAGGTGGAGCGGTCACTGACGACGACGCTGGCTTTATCGCCTTCCAACCTTGGAACGGGGAGCTTGAGCATATCAGCGGTTTGAATATCGGGTACGAGACGAAACATGCTCATCAGCTCCGGCATGTTATGGAACTTGGCAAAACGGGATTTCATGCGTTAGCCGCTGCCTTCGGGCGTAATTTCTAGGGAAGAAACGACCTCGCCAAACGTTGCGGCCCAATTATCGAAAAAGTTCAGTCCCAGCTTTTGCAGTAAATGAGGTTGTAGGCATGACATACATCTCGGACATGCTGTTGCTAATCGGTGTACCGGTAGCAAAAACCACCCCGCATCCTTGATTCATCTCCTGCAAGTATGGCGGTTCGGTTGAAATGGGGGAGGGTACACTTGCTTTAGTTATCGTGGTTTCAGAATGATGTCGTTCATGACCAGTTCCTCGGCTGTCGATTTGATCTGGTTCAGGTGGCGAGTCCGTTCCAATGTATCGTCCGTCTGTGGCATGGGCTGAAGGAGAAGCAATTGATCGGTCAATTGTTCCATCGGATTCAGTGCCTCCTGTTCGACTTGATGTATTTTCGTCATCAGGTTGCCTTCCATTTGAAGAATTTGAAAGCGTTGCGGGTGATGATTCTGCAGATGATTCAGCGCCAGCCGCCCGAATTTTCCCAGGGGCTGTTGATCGGTTGTCGCTTCGTTCGTGATTTGCAGGTTCGGATAGAGCAATCCGTCCACTTCGTGATACGTCAATGTCGGTTTGTCGGGATGATTCATGAGCTAAGCTCCTTTCCTGTTCCATAATTTTTACGTAACGGGCAATGTCTGTGAGCGACTTAGTGCCGGTGTGCCTTGTTGGAAATCACAGACGGCAATGCTCTTTTCGCCTTTTGTCACATAACGGCCTAGCAGATTCCATAACGATAGGGGAGCCAGCATGGTCGCATCCGGACGCTGGGCATAAATGAGTAAGCTGTTGTCAAATGAGTATTTGTAGATGGATGCAGCAAAGTGTAGGTATTGTTGCCAGATGTCTCCGCTAGATGTGATGTCGCTAATTGAGGATGAGTACAGGTGACGTAAGGGCTGAAGGCGGCTCATGACAGGCTCTCCTTTCTGGTTGGAGTTAGACAGGCATTATATGATTCAGGCTTTGTGTTCATAGGAAGATTGATGATCTGTCTCTGTTGGTGGAAAGGCAAAGTACAGTTGTTCCAGAGTGTGGGAATATTCCGCATAACGCAGCTTGATCGCTTCAAAAAAGTAAGGCATCAGTCCAATATCAAATAAATGATATGGACTGTAATGGCGGGGATGATCCCGACCTGTTTCAGCATCTCCGGTATAGCCGTTGTACAGGTTAAAGGCAAGACGAGTCATTTTTACAGACGCGCTGGTCTGCCAACCTTGTTCCAGTGCCTCCAAACGAATTGCTTGTTCTTCGTAATCATACAGATCACGGATATGTTGGCGAGTTTGTGGCGTAAGTCCAAGGACATAGAAGAAAGCCTGACGGTACGGATCGTGTTGGCTGTGGGTCATGCGAAGATTGCCCTCGTAAAACTGCTCATGCTCAATGTCTTTAATGATCACCGGGAAGTCAGACTGGCTCTGAATTCAACACAAAAACCCGCAAAATTCTACAAGGCTTTTCGCGGGTTTTATATTCTTCTTATTGGACTTAACTTCTGCTCTTGTCGCCATAGCATGCGCGACTCAAAATCGTGAGGGAAACCGTGGAGGTTCGAGTCCTCTCACCGGCACCAGTTTTAAACACCAAAACACCTGAAGGTTATATATATGAATATTAGGAGTAAAGATAGTAAGGATTGAGTATCCTACTATCTTTTTTTTATAAATTACAAAATAAATTATGAGACAGAACCCTCCAAAGCTTAAAACCATGATTGCTTTTAGTCTTAATCGTCTAGTTCTCTGGTTTGGTGGTTTACTCCTGTTAGGCTACTTATCCCACCGTATGTGTTTTTTTGTAAGATGCAAAATTCGTCTCACGGCTTTTTTGCACGTTTTGTATATGCAAAAAAACATGAAATGAAGTTTCCACGAACAATGGGGAGAATATTCAATAGTTGATATGTTTTTTTGTTTCATTAGAAAAAAATAAGGGTGTTCCAACGATTGTTGAAAAATTGTATAATAATCATATTAACATATTACAAAATAAACAGCCTATAGAAGAAGCCTTGCTTGAATGTTCTGGCAAAGCTTCTTTATTATGATGTATGTTCTATGCATCTAAAAACGGGTTTATTCTGCCTTGGGACTCTCGGCGCCGCCCAATACGGTTACTGCGGATGGAGCTTCGGCCGAGACAGGGGAGCGCTTCGGTTGTACAGAGCCTGTTCTATTCGTTAGGTGCTGAATCATTTTTTCAACATCAAGCCCCGATACATCCTTCAACATTTGCGGAGCCGTCGCCATTAATTGGGTTACATAGTTGCTGATGCGGGCCGCCCCTTCTCCGTTGCCGGTATCTACGACAGTCAGCTTGTCGATCTGCTGCAGCGGCTCGGCAATCTTGCCGGCCAACTCAGGCAGCATCTTCATGGCGATATCGAGCACCGCTGCTTCGCCGAATTTCTCGAACGCTTCGGCGAGCTTCTGCTTCGCTTCGGCTTCCGCCAGACCGCGCAGCCGGATGACTTCGGCTTCCGCGGTTCCTCGTGCCCGTTCGGCGTCTGCTTCCGCCATACCGGCGAGACGCTTCTGTTCCGCCATCGCCTTCGCTTCCGCTTCGATTCGATACTGCATCGCATCGGCTTCGAGCACGCGCTTCGATTTCTCAGCTTCTGCAGATTGAACGACGGCGTAACGCTCCGCGTCTGCTTTTTTCTTCACTTCGGCGTCATACTGCTTCTCGCGGCGCAAAATTTCTTTGCCTTCGAGGTCGATTTCCCGCTCTTTCCGAACGAGCTCGACCCGCATTTGCTCCTCGACGACGCTTTGCTTAGAACGGGCTTCCTGGACATAATAAGCTTGGTCGGCTTCCGCCCGGGCCATATCCTGATCCTTTTTAAAGGAAGCGACCTTTAATTCCTTTTCTTTGGCCGCTTCGGCGATATTCGTATCACGCAGCAGCTCGGCTTTCATTCCTTGCTCCTCGGCGTTGGCCTTCTGTATGCGCGAATCTCTCATCGCTTCGGCTTCCGCAATCTCCGCGTCGCGCTTCACGGCCGCAATTCGCGGCTTCCCGAGCGCATCCAAGTATCCGTGCTTGTCACGAACATCCTTGATGGTGAAGGAGACGATCTGAAGTCCCATCTTCTTCAAATCTTTGGCGGCCACGGCCTGCACTTCCTGCGCAAAACGGTCGCGGTTACGGTATACTTCTTCGACGGTCATCGATCCGAGGATGGCCCGCAGATGGCCTTCCAATACTTCCTGCGCTTCACTTTTGAGCGCATCCGTCGGCTTGCCGAGGAATTGCTCGGCTGCTGTGGCGATATCTTCAACCGAGCTGCCGACTTTGATAATCGCAACGGCGTCGGTCATAACGGGAACACCTTGTTCGGTATATACTTCCGGTGTTGTCACATCGAGCTTATGAGATAATAAGGACAAGAATTGCGACTGTTGAAACACCGGCAAAATAAATGCGCCGCCACCGCGGACAATTTTCATCTTGCGCCCCGTTTCATCGGCGTTGACATTTTTGGAACCGAGATACGTTCCGGTCACGATCATCGCCTCATCCGGGCTGACCGTCTTGTAGCGGGCCCAGAAGGCGAGACCCAGCACGAGGATGACGCCGATTACAATCACCGGCACCATGATCGCTTCAGTGAATTCCATAGCATACAGCTCCCTTTTCTATGTAAATTTGTAGTAAAACCATAAGTCATGAGCGTATTTCTGAATCAGTTGTCATCTTGGAGGCTGAGCATTTCCCTCGTTAGAGGGGATACATATAGCGTGTCTTCAACGACGTTGATGACCACAACCGTTGTTCCGAAAGGAATGCTGTCTTTTTCGAAGGAGGCGGCAATTTGATTCGTCAAGCCGACTCCGATTCGCAATGTCACTTCTCCGTACCCGACGGAAGGAATTGAAATGCTGACTTCTCCGACTTTGCCAATCAGGTCCTGAATGGAGAAGCCGGTAGAGCTCTCTGTATTGTGCATCGGGCGAATATAGAGGAAATACATAAGAAGGCAGATAACGAGCGCGCCGGCAATAGCGACCACAAGGATGAGCGTGGACTGCCAAGCCGTATAACGGTTCAACAGAATGCCGAGTGCGCCAAAAGCCGTCAGACCGCTCACGAGCACCGTCGGCTGCAGAAAAGGCAGCCCGTCTCCGAAAATGGAATCAAGCGCAAGGCTCAATATTTCCCCGAATATCAAGGTAACAGCGGAATATAAAATACCGAAGATGAACAGACCCCAAAACAACGTTTCCATAGCATTGCTCCTCTCGCCTGCCGGCATCAGGCCCGAAAGTTCGGAAAGATTCCTAATTTATAGTATATACGCTGGAGCACGTACGGAGTTTCAAATTATCTTCCCTCCAGTCCTGGTGACCTTAGGGCGGTATGCCCCCCCGACCTGAGTCCAGTACAAAAAACCGCCCCCAGCCTGTTTTGACCAGAAGGGGAATTTCCTAAAATAAAGACATAAGCAACGGATAATGAAAGGTGGTGACAAAGCGAATGCCAATGAAAAAAGGCAACTCGTTCGCTATTATCTTAATCGCATTGGGAGCGTTCATCCTGCTCAGCAGGTTTGGAGTTCACTTGGGAAGCTGGTTTGGCTACTTGTTCCCGATTCTGCTGATTGTACTCGGTTATTATGGAGTCAAGGCAGGGAACTCGTTCTTTGGATGGATCTTCATCATATTGGGCTCCATCACACTCATCGGCAAGCTATCCTGGCTCATCGGCATTTTCATCGCCATCGGAATGATTGTGTTCGGTATCTCCATGCTGAATAACAAACGAAGCGGCGGTCATTACTGAACAGCAGACAGCAATGGATTTGGATGAAGGAGGGACAGAGCGACATGAGCAATATTTTAAAAAGGGTTCGCGACATTACACTGGCAACACTCAATGAGCGGCTGGACAAAGCGGAAGACCCTGTCCGGTTAATCGACCAATTCCTTATGCGCACTCGGCAGGACATCGCAGAAGCGGATCGCTTATATCAACAGTATGTCGTGCATGCGAATCAGATGAGACATCAGATGAATCAGGCCAATGAAATGAGAGAGCGTCGCGAGCAGCAAGCGATGCTGGCCTTGAAGGCGGGAGAGGAAATCGCCGCTAAGATTGCGCTCCAAGAAAAGTTGATGCATGACGAGAAAGCGCGGCAGTACGAGGATCTCTACAATAGAAGCAAGCAAGCCATCCTGGAACTGGAAGAACAGTTGAACATATTGAAGAGCGAATATCAGACCGTCTATGACAAGCGACAGTATTATCTCGCTCGAATGCAGAACATACGACTTCAGCAGCTAATGAACCAACGCTTTGGCCAATACGGCTACGGACAGGTGGATGGCATATTCCGCCGACTGGAGGATCGCGTATCCGACATGGAGTGGGAGAATACAAGCCTTCAGGAGGTGCGCCTCTCCAGCGGAACATCGCCTTATGGGGGCAATCCCGAAAGAGATATTGCACTGCAGCGCGAGATGGAACGTCTGCGCAAGAAATTGGATACTGCGAAGGAGTGACATGAACCATGAAAAAAAAATTGTACCGTTCGGTTCGTGACCGGAAGATCTGCGGTGTACTCGGGGGAATCGCTGAATGGTTGAATATGGATGCGACGCTGCTTCGCGTACTGTTCGTCCTGGGTGTGTTCTTCACGGCATTCTCCCTGATCCCCGTCTATTTCATCGTAGCGCTTGTGATTCCAAAAGAACCATTTACAACATATGGATCCTATCATTACGGTGGAGGATCGTTTCATCATACGAACGGTTATTACGGAAATGACGGTAGCTACCCCGGCGGAGGGTACAACGGCTACCATAGCGGCCGGAACGATTACAGCAGCTCTGGATCCTACGGATCGAAGCCGAACGGAAGTAAAAATCAATATGAATCTTCTATCGATTCGATGATGGATGATATTGAAAGAAAAGCAATGCGCAAAGAAATTCAAGAACTTCGCGAGAAAATCGCAAAATACGAGAAAGGGGATAAATAAAATGGGAGTATTCAAACGAATTAAAGATATGACGAAAGCGTCGATTCATGAAATGTTGGACAAGGTGGAAGATCCGGTAGTTATGCTGAACCAATATCTGCGCGACATGGAACAAGAGATTCGGGAAGCCGAAGTGACGGTAGCGAAGCAAATGGCAAGCGAGCGCCGCATCAAGCATCGCTACGACGAAGCGATTCGGATGGTGGATGACCGCGAAGCCCAGGCTGGGCGCGCGCTCGTATCCGGTCATGAAGATGCGGCCCGCAAATACCTGGAAGAAAAATTGTACTACGATCAAAAAGTTACCGAATATGCAGAACTGCATGCCCAAGCGAAAGCGCAAGCCGATGAGCTGATGCAGCAACTGCATTCGATGAAGGACGAGTTCTACAAGCTGCGCAACAAGCGCAATGAATTGGCTGCTCGTGCCCAAATGGCCAAAGCCCGCAAGCAAATGGCTTCCATTACAAGCGTACACAGCATCGAATCGGGAGAAGCTTCCCACGGCTTCCAACGCATGGAAGAGAAGATTATGCAGCTTGAAGCGGAAGCGGAAGTCATTCGTGTACCGTACGGCGGATATGCCGCCACGACCTACCAACCGCCGGTTGATGTAGAGAAGCAAATGAAAGTCGACGAGCAATTGGAAGCATTGAAACAAAAATTAAACCGCAGCGAATAACCTCTTGGGACTTGGACGCGGTTATGATATCCTAACTTAGGAGCTTACGGCGATGCCCTTGCATCGCCGTTACGTTTCGTTATGACGTTATGCGGCACAACGTCTATCGATTCTGCGACAGGAGGTGCGTCATGATAAAGGGGAACAATCGTTTACTTGCATATTTGCTCATTATCGCGGGACTGTTTATTCTGATTGGCAAATGGATTAGCTTCGGAACCTTTGTCGCCCTGTTCATGCTGTACCTCGGTATTAGCAAAGTAAGATCCGAGGAGCTTCGTCTCGGCTATATTTTGCTCGGTATAGGGGGAGCTATCCTGTTGTTGGAGCATCTGATGCTGTTTGTCGGCATTATTCTCATATCGCTCGGTATTTTTTATTCCCGAACCCGCCATGAACAACAAAACGAATGGATGCAGAAGCGTCCCGATCTGACCGCGAATCTGAAATGGGATCGGGAGCCGTTCCATCTGCACAGCCAGAGCTTGTGGCATGTCATCGGAGAAAGCGACATCGACTTGTCGCTCGCGATGATGGAGGAGCCGGAGACGACGCTCTTGTTCCAAGGCGTGCTCGGAGATATGGATATTTCCATTCCTGATGACATCGGAGTCGCAGTGGAAGCTTCTGTCTTGTTCGGACAAATCAATGCGGGCCAGCAACGGGAGACCGGCTTGCTCAAAAAATGGAACTATACTTCCCCGAATTATGAACGGTCGGAGCAGCGGTTGAAACTCCGCATCTCTTATATCGTAGGAGATATTGATATCCGATTGCACACGTAAGACGGAAAAGATGCTGCAGAAAGGAGATGCAGGTCGGCAATGGGACAAAAGAAACAGACGAAAAATATGGTTGTGCGCTTGATGGGCGAGACGCTTCTCCTTTCCTTTGTCCTGTTTTTTGTCATCATTTACTTAATGCAATCATATGGATATGTCAAACCGTTCGAAACTTGGCTGGACGGCGTGAAATCAACGCTGTCTGTCTTAATCGTCGTAGTCATTATTGCGGCGATTTTCGGTTTTTTCCAAGGTTTTCGCTTGAAACGGCGGATTGAGCTGCTGCGCGAATCGATGCTGCTCTTGGAAAAGGGCAATCTGTCCCGGCCGATGCCGGACCTGGGGGACGACGAGATCGGCCAACTGACCGATCAATTGGGCAGGGTAAGCAAGCGCTGGGAGGAGCAGGTAACCTCCTTGCAGCGGTTGTCCACGAATAATGCCCAGTTAGCCGAACAAGCCCGGATATCGGCCATAATGGAAGAGCGTCAACGCTTGGCGCGGGAGCTGCATGACGCTGTGAGCCAACAATTATTCGCCATCTCGATGACGGCGACAGCGGTGCGGCGGACGCTGGACAAAGACTTTGAGCGAGCAGAGAGACAGGTGGAGCTCATCGAGGAAATGGCCTCGGTAGCCCAATCGGAAATGAGAGCCCTGCTGCTCCATCTCCGGCCGGTACACCTGGAAGGCAAGGGCCTAACGCAAGGTGTCGCTGAACTGATTCGGGAGCTCGAAGCGAAGATACCCATTCAGATTGAATATGAGATGGACGATCATATTATGCTGGTGAAGGGCGTCGAGAATCATTTATTCCGCATTGTGCAGGAAGCATTATCGAATACACTCCGCCATTCCAAGGCGACCCGCATGGAAATCAAGCTCCAGGACCGAGGCGATTACGTGCGCTTATTCATTCGTGATAATGGCGTTGGCTTCGAATGGGATGATACGAAGCAAGCGAGCTACGGCTTGCGTACGATGCAGGAACGAATCAATGAGATCGGGGGCTCGGTGCAATTCATTACGGCGTCGAACAAAGGCACACGCATTGAAATACGTGTCCCCGTTGTCAAAGAAGAGAGCGGGTTGAAGGATGAAGAGGGCAGCGATGGCCTAGGAGGTGAAGATGCCTGATATGGACACAGATATCAAAGTATTGCTCGTAGATGACCATGAGATGGTGCGTATCGGATTGGCAGCCGTATTGAGCACCGAGGATGGCATCGAAGTCGTTGGTGAGGCGAGCAACGGTGAAGAAGGAATCCGCTTGGCGCAAGAGTACAAGCCGGATGTCGTGTTGATGGATCTGGTTATGGAGGGGATGGACGGTATTGAGACGACGCGCAAGCTGCTAAGCCTGTATCCCGACTGCAAGGTCATCGTGCTGACCAGTTATTTGGATGACGAGAAAATGTACCCTGTCATTGAAGCAGGGGCGTTTAGCTACCTGCTCAAGACGTCACGCGCATCGGAAATTGCTGGGGCTATCCGTGCGGCAGCGCGTGGACAGTCCGTTCTCGAATCGCAGGTCGCATCGAAAATGATGAACCGCTTCCGCCAGCCGAAGCCGACACAAGCCGCCCATGAACAGTTGACCGACCGGGAAATGGATGTGCTGCGATTGCTTGCCCAAGGCAAGTCCAACCAAGATATCGCCGATGACCTGTTCATCGGAATCAAGACCGTGAAGTTCCACGTTACGAATATCCTTGCCAAGCTGGGCGTGGAGGATCGCACGCAAGCCGCCATTTACGCTTACAAGAACGGCCTGGCTGAATAACGGATGACCCGACCTTAGAGGGAGGCCGCTGAAAAAGTTCATTTGATGCAGGAAAGGTATAGCTACTCAAGAAACATGAGAAGGCCGTACCTTTTCTTGTATAATGTAAGCGTGGGAAGAAACAGAACCGGGGGATGATACCCGGCTCTGTCTGCATGAGGGGCGTGCAAGGAAACAGCGGTTATATCGCTTGGTCTGGCACCAATTTGATGGGGAGCGGCAGGAATTCGGGGTAGAAAAGCAGAATGAGTGTTAAATGAGTAAAAGAAACAAAAGCGCGACAAGCGTTAGGTCGAGTTCTACCCGGCCGTGGCTATGCAGGCCTAGGTGCGGGGTCAGATACGGAGCAGGAAAGGCTCCGAATGACTGAAGCGATGCTACCCTGCCCTTCTTCCCGTTGCATGGCTTGCAGGGGCGCTTGACGGGCTTGCAAGGCCGCTTGACCCGTTTGCCCCGCCGCTTGTGTGGCTTTTTCTTGGGTTTGCATTCATTCTCAAAAATTGGTTGTACCGCATCGGGAACCTCTTCTTCGTTCAGTATGATTTTGCCGTCCCGGCATAAGCTGAGACGCCCAATGAACTGGCGGCCATCATGGGTAACGGCACATACGATCCGCCCGCAATGCGATCGGATGACTTCTTCATCCAATGGAATAGGAATCATGTTACATACCTCCTTCTAAAGCGGGAATGTTCTATCATCAGTTTATTCGTTGGAGGACATTGGCGCATGGACATTGACCTAGGAGAGAAGCGCCTAATTTTGCAGCATGGAGTATGCTCTCTATCGGTGAATCAATTATCCATATGAATAAGGAGGCGGATACCGTGAGACGGGTTCGCAGAACGAAGACTCCGGCCATGAGTTTACTTCTGTTGGCGCTGTGCGGCGCTGTCAGTGTCGCCTGGGGCAGCGATTCCTGGAAGCCGGCGCCATCCGCAGTTGCGCCGGAGACATCAGCGGTGGCGAAGCGGCTGCAAATGCTGTGGGTGCTTGCCGAGTTGAGCGGCGAGCGGAAGTTCAGCTCCACGATAACGGTTCAGGGCAGCTTTCTCGCCGAAGGAGGACTACCGGCCGAGGTAGAGCGCTGGCGGCGGGGAGCGGGTATTGCGAGCGCTCCCAAGCCCAGGCAGGATCGGGGAAGGGAAGTGTATCGCGGGACGTATAATACGGCACCCTATCAAGGAGATGTGCTGTTGTTCCAGGAGAAAGACGGGCGGATTTATTATACGGTCAAATTGTCTGCGGAGGCGAAAGGTGGCATGGCCCGCTCGGTGGAAGAAGCGGAGCGGCTGCTGTGCCAGTTCGGACAGGGGAAGAGCGGGGCCGATTGGAACGCGACCGTCCGTACAGCAACCGGGGCTTCCTTGACCGATGGCTTCGCCGCGGCAGAGAAAGCGTTGGCGGAATGGGGGACAGCCGTCCCGCTCGACCGGTATGAAGACGACCGTACGATCAGCGTAACGTATGAGACGGACAATTTGGGGGTCGGCGTCGCCATGAAGGGGCGGCAGGCCAATCTGCAGGTTGCGGCGCATGAAGATCGGGAACGCGGAGAGACGCGGCTGTCCTTTGGCACGCCGCTTATCGCGGGGGAATATTGATTCGACCTTTTTCGCTAACCCGTGGCGTCAATCTGACAAGTATGCTAAAATGTCATCACATTCGAAAAGTGTGATGTCAAGTCTATATAACAGAGTGTAAGGATGATGGAAAGAGATGACTGTGATGCATAACCAAGAATCCCAACTGGCTGAAGGCACCGTCTTTTTTATATTCGGCGCGACAGGTGATTTGGCACGCCGCAAATTATTTCCTGCCATTTACAGCTTATATCACGAAGGTAAATTAGGCGAGCGGTTTGCCGTCATCGGCTTGGCCCGCCGTGGACGAACGAATAATGAGTTTCGCAATGATGTGCGCGCGTCCATTGAAGAATTTTGTCGTTATCCGATTCCGAATGATGAAAAATGGAGCCGCTTTGCGAAGCATTTCGAATACAAACCACTTGACATCAACAATGTGGACCGCTTTAAGGAATTACGGTTACAGACCGAGCATATTGAACGGGAATTCGATATCCCGGGCAACCGTCTGTTCTACCTGGCGCTGGCGCCTGAATTGTTCGGCAGCGTCTCGATGAATCTGCGGGATGGCGGAATGCTCGACAGCGAAGGCTGGCATCGACTGGTCATCGAGAAGCCGTTCGGCTATGATTTGCCGTCGGCTCAGAAATTGAACGAAGAATTGAGCGATGTGTTCAAGGAAGAAGAGATTTACCGCATCGATCACTATTTGGGCAAAGAGATGGTTCAGAACATTGAAGTGATTCGATTCGCGAATGCCTTCTTTGAGCCACTGTGGAATAACAAGCACATCGCTAATATTCAGATAACTCTGGCTGAGACGGTCGGCGTGGAAGAGCGCGGCGGCTATTACGATCATGCTGGAGCGCTGCGTGATATGGCCCAGAACCATATGCTCCAGATGCTCACGATGATCGCGATGGAAGCGCCAAGTCGGCTGCATCCGGAAGATATTCGCGATGAGAAGGTGAAGGTGCTTCGCTCTTTGCGCCAATTCGTCAATACCGACGAAGTGACGCGCAATGTCGTGCGCGGCCAATATGCGGCGGGCGCATTGAACGGCAAGTCGTTGCCTGCGTACCGGGAAGAAGAGAAAGTGAACCCGGCTTCCGTCACGGAAACGTACTTCGCGGCCCGTCTCTACGTAGACAACTTCCGCTGGGCAGGCGTTCCCTTCTATATTCGTACAGGCAAGCGACTTCCGGTCAAAACGACTGAGGTCGTCGTTGAGTTCAAAAACATGCCGACGAACGTCTATCTGTCGCAAAAGCATAAGCTGGAACCGAATCTGCTCGTTATTCGGGTGAACCCGATGGAAGGCATCTACGTCAAGATCAATGGCAAGAAGCCGGGAGCCGACGCCAGCGTGCAGCCGCTCGCGATGGATTTCTGCCAGAGCTGCATGGTTGGCATCAATACGCCGGAAGCCTATGAACGGCTTATCTTCGACGCGGCACGCGGCGACTCCACTTATTTCACCCGGTGGGATGAAGTTGCATCCGCCTGGTCGTTCGTGGACAAGATTGCCGGAGCCTGGAAGGCATCCAGCGAAGACCTGCACCTGTATCCGGCAGGGTCTTGGGGGCCGGAGCAAGCGGATAAGCTGTTGGCCGAGGATGGCTTCCGGTGGTGGCCGGTGAACGGACAAGAGGAAAGCCAGGTCGTATGGAATAAGTAATTCAACAATAGGAGAAGGCTGTGCTCCCGGCGGGAGCACAGTTTTTTTTGGTGAACCTCCGCTGTGTCCGCTAATCATTTTTCTCGATTACAAGCCGAAAGTATCATATCCCAATAAATTGACTTAAAAAAAAGTTTGTGTTCACTTAAAGTTAGTTATACTATAAAATATAAAGTATGTTACAATTTTCGGGGGGAATCGACATGAAACGCAACAAGTTATGGCTTGCACTCTTACTATCCTTCGTCGTTGCGGTGGTCAGCGCCTGCGGTGGCAGTCAGACGCCGGCTCCCGATTCGGCTTCCGGTACCGATACGGGAGGAGAGCCGAAGAGCGGCGGCAGCATCATTATCGCGGTTCAGGAGGATCCGCGAGTGATGAATCCTATCTATGCCGGGGACCGGGTAACATTGACGATTAATCAATCGTTGTTCGCTCCTTTATATCATATCGATAACGGCGAGAAGAAATTCGTCCTGGCGGAAAGCCTGACTCCCTCGGAGGACTCACTGACGTACACACTGAAGCTGCGCCAAGGCTTGAAATGGCATGACGGGCAGCCGTTGACGGCGGACGATGTCGTGTTTACGATGAATAGCATTTTGGATGAGAAGCAGCACAGCTCGGATCGGGCTACCTATCTATTCAACAGCAAGCCGCTGATGGCAAAAAAAGTGGATGATCTGACGGTGGAGTTCGTGCTTCCGCAACCATCGGCTTCGTTCGAGGGCGTGCTGGCCAATTTCAAGCCAATTCCGAAGCATGTGTTTGAGGGTGAAGCGGATCTCGAGAAGAGCAGTAAGAACGACCATCCGATCGGATCCGGCCCGTTCAAATTCAAGGAATACCGTGCAGGTGAATATGTGACGCTGGACCGGTTCGATGATTATTTTGCCGGTAAAGCATACCTGGATTCGGTAACCTACCGCGTGGCGAAGGATTCGAACGCCGCCAACCTCGCTCTGCAGAACGGGGAGCTGCAAATGCGCATGGTCGACTCCGTTGACTATGCGAAGCTCGACAACACCGGCAAATTCAATCTGGTGACGTATCCGGAAGGCCGCCTTATCTATATGGTGTTCAACCAGAACGTCGATGTCATGAAAAAGAAGGAAGTGCGCCAAGCGATTGCGTACGCCTTGAACAAGAAAGAAATAATTACGGCCGCCTTCGGCTCGACGGAATTCGCGGAACCGGCCGCTTCGATCTTCACACCGGACACGCTGTACCAGACGACGGATGTTGCCACCTACGATTACAATATCGAGAAAGCGAAGGAACTGCTCCAGCAAGCCGGCGTAAGCAATCTGAAGCTGCGTCTCGCGTATGTGAACTCGAACAAGCCGCAGACCAGCAAAGCGCTGTATATTCAGCAGCAATTGAAGGAAGTCGGCATCGACGTGGAACTGATGGCGCTTGATATCGCGGCATTCGGCAATATGTCGCTCGACATGAACAATACGAGCTATGATATTTCGTTCGGCGGCTATATTATGGGCTACGAGCCGGACGCTTACAAATCGCTCTATATGAGCGATGCGGCGTACAACTATGCCCATTATAAAAATCCAGACTTCGATGCGCTGTGGAATCAGGCGGCCGTCGAAATGGACAAAACGAAGCGCAGCGAGCTGTATGAGCAAATTCAGAAGACCATCGCGGACGAGATGAACGTGTACCCCATCGCGTACGGCAAAGCGATCGTGGCGGTAGACAAGCGCTATGGCGGGTTGGAAGAAGCCGTTCCGAAGCCGGTTGTCATGTTCGAGGATTTGTCCAAAATTTATGTGAAGTAAGCTCTCGAAACCGATCATCATTAGGTAGCGGGAATTGAATCGAGAATTCGCGGGCGCTTGAAACGTTATCGTTTCAAGCGCTCTTTCGGAGGGAACCTTTGTGCAGAAATATATCGTGCGACGCGTTCTTCAAGCCATACCGCTCTTATTCTTCATTTCTATCGTGTCGTTCGCGCTGATTAAGCTGGCTCCGGGAGATCCAGTCAATTCGTTCGTGACGCCCGATATGAACAAGGAGGACGTGGAACGGGTACGGGAAAGTCTCGGCCTGAACCTTCCGCTCTACATGCAGTATTGGATCTGGCTGAAAAATGTGTTCATGGGCAACCTGGGCTACTCCCTGTCCAATCACCGGCCTGTGCTGACGCTTATCGTGGAGCGTCTTCCGGCCACGATCGGCTTAATGGGGGCGGCTCTCTTGTTGTCGTTGCTTATCTCCGTGCCGCTTAGCATGTACGCGGCTTCCCGAAAAGACCGCCCGGTCGATCGTGCGCTTGGGCTTGTCTCGTATATCGGAATCTCGATCCCGAGCTTCTGGTTCGGGATTATGCTAATCTATCTGTTCGCCGTTAAGCTCAACTGGCTGCCGAGCATGGGAATGCGGACCATCGGCGTCGACTCTGCGTGGGATGTGCTGAAGCACGGCATCCTGCCGTGCACGGTGCTGTGCTTCATGAACGTTTCCGTCTATATGCGCTATATCCGGTCAAATACGATCTCGCAGCTCGAAGAGGATTATGTGCAGATTCAATATGCATACGGCTCGACACAAGGCACGGTGCTGCGGCGTCATGTGCTTAAAAATGTGCTGCTCCCAATTATTACAATTCTCGGGATGTCCTTCCCGGAATTGATCGCCGGGGCGTTCATCACCGAGTCGGTATTCTCCTGGCCCGGTATGGGATCGCTCGGGATTACTGCCGTGTTCGCTTTGGACTATCCCGTCATTATGGGGATAACGATGCTCTCGTCGGTTATGCTCGTATTTGGGAATCTGGCCGCGGACGTTCTGTATGGTGTAGTCGATCCGCGCATTAAGACGATGAGGTGATGGTAATGAACCGAATGAAATGGCGTAACGTACTTACCCAAGTGAAAGAGCAAAAGGCCGCCATCGCCGCGATCATTCTCCTTGCCGTCTTTGCGCTCGCCGCGATCTTCGCCTTCCTGGTGCCTTACGATCCGAACAAGATTGTTGTGACGGAGCGGCTGCTGCCACCAAGCGCCGCGCACTGGTTCGGCACGGATGATTATGGCCGAGATTACTTGGCGCGAGCGCTGTACGGCGGGCGCGTCTCGCTCAGCGTCGGCTTCCTGGCGATGGCGATCGCCGTTATCGTCGGCACTGCCGTCGGTACGGTGAGCGGCTATTTTGGCGGCTGGATCGATAATGTACTGATGCGGATCGTCGACATTCTAATGTCGATTCCATCTTTTTTCTTGATGCTGATTCTAAATGCGTATTTAAAGCCAAGCATTACGACGATTATTCTCATTATCGGCGTGCTTAGCTGGATGAACATCGCCCGGATTGTGCGGGCGGAGACGCTGTCAGTCAAGGAGCGGGAATATGTGCTCTATGCCCGGGTATCGGGACAGAATACGCTCGCTATTATTTTAAAGCATATTGTGCCTAATATAATGTCTACAATTATTGTGGCCGCGACAATTAACATTGCCTCGGCAATCTTGATGGAATCTTCGCTCAGCTTCCTCGGCCTGGGTATCCAGCAGCCGAATTCGTCCTGGGGCAGCATGCTGAACGATGCGCAAGGATTTATCGGAGAGGCGCCTTATCTGGCCTTGTTCCCAGGCTTATTCATTTTGTTGACGGTCCTCTCCTTCAACGTGCTGGGCGACGTGTTTCGGGTCGCGTTCGAACCGAAGGCCAACAAGAGATGATGATGGGAGATAAAAGGGGAAGGACTATGGAATTAACAGAGAACGGGAGTGGGACCCATGACTGAATTGCTGTCCGTCCGACAATTGAGAACATCGTTCATGACCCGGGACGGCGAAGTGCAGTCCGTCCGTGGCGTCAGCTTCGATGTGCGCCAGGGTGAGGTCATCGGCATCGTCGGCGAATCAGGAAGCGGCAAGAGCGTGACAGCCAAGTCGCTTTTCAGCCTGATTCCGCCTCCGGGCGTAATTCGCGGTGGCGAGGTCGTGTATCGGGGCGAGAATCTGCTCGCCCTGCCGGAAAAGCGGCTGCGGCAGCTTCGTGGCAACCGGATTGCGATGATTTTCCAGGATCCGATGACGTCCTTGAACCCGGTCGTCAAGGTCGGGGCCCAGATCATCGAGGTGCTGCAACGGCATAAGAAGCGGAGCAAGCAGGCGGCCCGCGCTGAGGCGATCGAGTTGCTCCGTCAAGTCGGCATTCCTTCGCCGGAGGAGCGGATCGATCAGTATCCGCATGAATTCAGCGGTGGAATGCGCCAGCGGGCGATGATCGCGATGGCGCTCTCCTGCCAGCCGGAGCTTCTTATCGCCGACGAGCCGACGACGGCGCTGGACGTGACCATCCAGGCCCAGATTCTGGGCCTGATGAAGCAGCTTCGGGATTCGACGAACACGGCGATCCTGCTGATCACCCATGACCTGGGCGTCGTGGCTCAAGTTTGCACCCGTGTCGTCGTCATGTATGGCGGCCTCATCATGGAGGAGGGCACGGTACATGATATTTTTGATCGGCCGATGCATCCGTATACGCAAGGGCTGCTGCGCTCGATTCCGAAGGTGACGAATGGCAAGCGGGAACGGCTCTACAGCATTGAAGGCACGCCGCCGAATCTGCTGCATCCGCCCGAGGGCTGTCCGTTCCAGGACCGATGCCCGCATGCGATGGAGCAATGCCGGCAGCTGCCACCTTATGTCGTGACGGAGACGGGCCACCGCTCGCTCTGCTGGCTGCAGCATGATGCGCCGGGCGTTACGCTGAAGGCCGCCAATCCAGAGGAGGTGGAGCAGCATGAGTAAGGCGGACCAAATGCTGCTGGATGTGCGGGGCTTGAAAAAGTATTTTTATACCTCGAAAGGGCTGTTCGGAAAAAACAAGCAGACGCTGAAGGCAGTTGATGATGTCAGCTTTCAGATTCGGCGCGGAGAGACGTTCGGGCTCGTGGGCGAATCCGGCTGCGGCAAGTCGACGACCGGACGATCCATCGTCCGTCTGTATGATGTGACCGCGGGCGAGATTCGATTCGACGGCACTGATCTGGCTCATCTGAGCGAGCGGGAACTGAAGCCGTTCCGCAAGCGGATGCAGACGATCTTCCAGGATCCGTATTCATCGTTGAATCCGGGCATGAACGTGACGCAGCTTATTAGCGAGCCGATGGAGATTCACGGCTTCGGCACGAAGGCGGAGCGGCGGGAGACGGTGGGGGAACTGTTGAATAAGGTCGGGCTGAAGCCTGAGCATGCAAAACGGTATCCGCATGAATTCAGCGGCGGCCAGCGGCAGCGGATCAGCATTGCGCGTGCCTTGTCCGTCAAGCCGGAGTTCATCCTGTGCGACGAGCCGATCTCGGCCTTGGACGTGTCCGTGCAGGCGCAGGTGGTTAACATGCTGGAGGATCTGCAGGCGGAATTCGGATTGACCTATCTGTTCATCGCCCATGATTTGTCGATGGTGCGCCATATTTCCGATCGCATCGGCGTCATGTATCTCGGCAAGCTGGTCGAACTGGCGCGGAGTGATGAATTGTACAATCATCCGGCCCATCCGTATACGCAAGCGCTGCTGGCGGCTATTCCGGTCCCGGATCCGAATGCGGCCAGCAACGCCACGGTGATACTGGAGGACGATCGGCCGAGCCCACTGGCCGGAGTGGCCGGCTGCCGCTTCGCGTCGCGCTGTCCGTTCGCGACGGATCGGTGCCGCCAGCAGGAGCCAAAGTGGAAGGAAATCTCACCGGGACATTTTGTGGCTTGCTATTTATACGATGAGAAATAACCGGTTCCGCTCTGCATGGAGCGGAGCAATAGGATAGAAGAGACGATGGGACAGGTCGCTTCGCGGCCGCATCGACAAGGAGGCAAGAACGATGGGGAACGAGGCACGGTTATCGCAAAATACAGCGATTTTGTTGGAACGCGCTCGGCGCAAAGGATATACGGACGTTCAACTGCTGCGCATCATTCGCTCCGGCGACGTCAGCGAGCTGACGCAGGTGAACGAGGCAGGGTATTCGTACGATGGTTTTCTGACCTATGCCGCCGAGCATGGCGAATCGTTGGAACAAGCGGTCACGAAAGGCTACCGCATGACGTTCAATACGATGAACGGATTGAGAATATGGCTGGAAATGCGCTTTGGTATCGCGGAAGGCGTCGATTTCATCCAGGGCGAAGGGAAATATACCGGGCTGACGCTGTCTGAAGCTGACCTGGATGCGCTCCACTTCGCGCTCGCCGCGAACTGGATCATCCTCGAAGAGGCTGAAGCTTCCGGGCCGAAGCGGACGGTTACGCTGGCTGTGCGCCGAATGGGCAGCAGTTAGGAGGCATAGCGAAGGATAGAGAAGATATGGAGAGAAAGCGAACAAGCCGCCTGTGTCTCCGCAGAGGGAGATGCAGGCAGCTTGTGCTATCTGTAGGCGGGCCGGTCCGCGAGCGGACAATCTCATTATGACATTCAAATCAATATTTGAATATGGAGTGCGGGAAAATGTTATCTTTGGCGCTCCATGAAAATATTTTTGCCATGATCGCAAAAGATGTGGGCATTGTCCATTTATGGGCGGCCCTGTTTTATGATACAATAACGAATACGTGATTTTAGATGAGAGGGCTATGTCTAATGAGTAAATCGTTATCCGAAGAATTACAACAAGAAGTGGAGAAGCGGCGCACCTTCGCGATCATCTCCCACCCGGACGCTGGGAAGACGACCTTGACGGAGAAGCTGCTCTTGTTCGGGGGAGCGATCCGCCTCGCGGGAACCGTCAAAGCCCGCAAAGCGAGCAAGCATGCGACGAGCGACTGGATGGAAATCGAGAAGCAGCGCGGCATCTCGGTTACGTCGTCCGTCATGCAGTTCGACTATAACGGCCATCGGGTGAATATCCTTGATACCCCGGGCCACCAAGACTTCAGTGAGGACACGTACCGGACGTTGACGGCCGCCGATAGCGCGGTCATGCTGATTGACGTGGCGAAGGGCGTCGAGAACCAGACGATCAAGCTGTTCCAGGTCTGCGCGAAGCGGGGTATCCCGATCTTCACGTTCATTAACAAGCTGGACCGTGAAGGCCGGAATCCGTTCGAGCTGATGGAAGAGATTGAGCAGGTGCTGGGCATCCGATCGGTGCCGATGAATTGGCCGATCGGCATGGGACGTCAGCTCTGCGGCGTGTACGACCGCATGAAGAAGCAGGTGGAACTGTTCCAGGGCGACGATCATTCCGTTATCCAGGTGCAGAAGGTGGACGATTACCGCGATCCGGTGATCCGGGATATCGCGGGAGAGCATCTGCATGATCAGCTGTGCGAGGATTTAGAGCTGCTAGACGTAGCCGGAGACGAATTCGATGAGGAGAAAGTGAAGCGGGGCGAGCTGACGCCGGTCTTTTTCGGCAGCGCGATCAATAACTTCGGCATGCAGACCTTCCTCGAGAACTTCCTGCAATTGGCCCCGAAGCCGACTTCGCGTCAATCGACGGAAGGCCCGATCGAGCCGACGAATGAGAAGTTCACGGGCTACGTGTTCAAGATTCAGGCGAATATGAACCCGGCTCACCGCGACCGGATTGCGTTCCTGCGCATCTGCTCCGGGAAGTTCGAGCGGGGCATGAGCGTCAAGCATGTGCGCGTCGGCAAAGATATCAAGCTATCCCAGCCGCAGCAATTCCTGGCCCAAGACCGGGATATCGTATCGGAGGCTTATCCGGGCGATATTGTCGGGCTGTTCGATCCGGGAATCTTCCGCATCGGGGACAGCTTGACCCAGGGAGGGGCCGTCACGTTCGACGAGCTTCCCGTCTTCTCCCCGGAGATTTTTGCTCGTGTCACGGTCAAAAACGCACTTAAGCATAAACAGTACCAGAAGGGCGTCGACCAACTGACCGAGGAAGGAACGATTCAGGTGTTCCATTCCGCGAGCGTCTTCGAAGAGACGATACTCGGCGTCGTTGGCCAGCTACAGTTCGAGGTGTTCGAATACCGGATGAAGGGAGAGTACGGGGTTGAGGTGCAGTTGATGAGGCTGCCGTACCAATTCGCGCGCTGGGTGACGGGGCTGAACATTGATCCGTCCAAATTCCGCATCAATTCGCAGCTCGTCAAAGATAAGTCCGGCAACTTCGTCGCTTTGTTCGAAAATGAATATGCAATGCGCACTGCCATGGACAAACTGCCGGAATTGAATTTCTTGGAGACTGCGCCATAACTTATTGATACTCCACGCGGTCATCATAAGCGAACCCCCTCATGTATTGATGATGAGGGGGTTCTGTTGATCCAGCAGATTCGCGTTTTTACCTTCATCAGGCGCGCAGCTGTTCGTCTTGATGCAGCTTGTGCTGCAGTGTATCCACCATCTGCTGACGAAGCTCGCTGTCGCTTTGCTTCCAGATTAATTCGAACAGAACGCCAAGACCGGGAAGCGCCCGCTCATCATAATCGATTGAGCCTTCGATCATGTCAATGACATCTTTTTCCGGCTTATTGGACACTTTCTGTACAATCGCCTGACGTAAGTTAAGCGTGACGGCCATCGGCTGTTTCCTCCTTCCTTCACGTTGCCGGTATCGTTCTATTGACTGACAGACGGCGAATCGGCACTTCGCGTATAACGTTCCCCAATTGAATGATCCTCATACGGGCCGAGACGGAAGTATTCTTTCGTCTCACTGGATGGGCGTGGTATAATTGAGATAGAATAAGTAGTGTCGGATGGATGGGGAAGGTGATAGTATGACGGCTAAAAAGCAATTTGCGATTATTGGCATGGGGCGATTCGGCTCCAGCGTCGCTAAATATTTGAGCAACATGAATTTCGAGGTGCTGGCCATCGATTCCAGTGAGCAGAAGATACAGGAAGTCGTGAATATCGTCACGCATGCCGTATCGGCAGACTCGACAGATGAAGACGCGCTTCGCGCCCTCGGCATTCGCAACTTCGATGTCGTCGTCGTGGCGATCGGACAAGATATTCAGTCCAGCATTCTGACGACGCTGATTTTGAAGGATCTGGGCGTGCCGATGATTGTTGTCAAGGCGCAGAATGAATTACACGGTAAAGTATTGAACAAAATCGGTGCCGATAAAGTGGTCTTTCCGGAGAGGGATATGGGAGCAAGGGTGGCGCATCATTTGATTTCCCCAAATATTTTGGACTATATCGAGCTGTCGGAGGACCATTCCATTGTAGAGATGCGGGCTTCCTCGCTTATGATAGGCAAGAACTTGAAAGAGTTGGATATCCGCGCTCGCTTCGGCTGCAACGTCATGGCGATCAAGAACAACGGCAAGACCAATATATCGCCGTATGCGGAGGATCGGATCAAGGATGGGGATATTTTGGTTATCGTGGGGCAGAATAATCATCTGAAAAACCTGGAACTCGTGTATGCCTAATCATGATGAGACGTACTGAAACGATTACTTCCGTACATAATCCTCGCATCAAGCGATGGGCGTCCCTGCGGGAACGCAAAGGTCGCAAGCAGGAAGGATGCTTCCTCGTAGAAGGCATCCATCTCGTGCAGGAGGCGCTTGCCTCCGGCGCCCCGGTAGAGGCCGTCCTGTACGAGGTAGCGCATGATGTCCCTGCGGAGCTGATCCCGTACGCGAATGCGCCGCGAACCGCGGCAGCAGGCGGCAAGCAGCCGGAATGGATCGGCGTCACGGATGCCATAATTCGCAAGCTGAGCGAGACGGAGGCCCCGCAGCCGGTCATCGCAGTCGTTCGCAAGCCTACTCTCGAGCCGGATGCTCTCTTCAATGCGGATCTGGCGCTCGTGGTGGCGGTAGACGGGGTGCAGGATCCCGGCAATCTGGGAACGATTATCCGCTCGGCCGATGCTGTCGGGGCGACGGGGGTTGTTCTCGGCAAAGGCACAGTGGACGTGTACAACGCCAAGACGGTGCGCTCGACGATGGGATCACTCTTCCATCTCCCAGTCGTCGAAGCCGATCTATTATCCTTGCTCCCCGAAGCGAAGGCTCACGGGATGCGGCTGGCCAGCACGAGTCTACAGGCTTCGCATTCCTGCTACGGCTACGATTACCAGCAGCCGCTCTGGCTGGTCGTCGGCAATGAGGGCCAAGGCGTATCCCCAGCCGTACAAGCTCTCGTCGACGACACCTTGATTATCCCGATGCGCGGCCAAGCCGAATCGCTGAATGTTGCCATGGCGACGACCGTACTTCTCTACGAGGCGATGCGGCAGCGGTATTTTTCGAACAACAATAATTCCTGACCACGATCCTAAGTAACTGTCCCTGAATAAAAATTAGTGTCCAAACAAGGGACTGACCCCATAACGTGAGACAAATCAAAACACCTTCAAGAGGAACATCCTTATATCGTAAGATAAGGGAACAATCTTGGAGGTGTTTTTGCGTTGGCAACTAGAGTGAGCTACCCGGTGGAAGTTAAATTCTGGATGAAATGGTATCGGGAAGGTGAACTCCATCGTCTGGAGCAGACAGTAGGTAAGCAATATAGCTACGGAAAAGGCCCAGATTATATATCAGAACTTGAAAAAGTGAAGGCAGAGAATCGTTTTCTAAAGCAGCAACTAGAGGTTCTAAAAAAGTACAAGGAGTTGGAAAGGAGGTGTCACCTGAAGTAGTCATTGCTTGGGTAGAGTCACTGCTTCGAATGGAGCAGAAGATTAATCACAAACGTGTTTCCGTATGCGTGATCTTGCACGAGAATATATGCGAATCCGCAAGTTCCTCACCAACAGGACCGTCATGGCGGGAGCCAACTGTCTCAATCACGTTCTGCGGCTGACCACTGGCAGCGTGCAAGGCAACGTGAAGCTTAATCCCAGCTCGTTCTCCATGGAACGGAGCCCAAGGCAGACGGGTCTTACCCACGGTGACCGTAGTTGAACCGATATGCAATAATTCTTTGGGAAGCTTCAATTGACGTTTAGCCCGCCGATTGCATTTTTGAAGCACAAGATGAAATGACCTTTTGAACAACTCAAAAGGAACAACCTTAGCTTTCTTTGAAAAAGTCGAATAATCGGCTTGAGTTAGACCGCAAGCAACGGCGCGGTCAGCCCCGTCTCGAAAGCCATCCCATTGTTCAAAGGCAGCTTGTGTCCAGTATTGCAGCAGGGTGTAGACAGTGAACTTACGGGCTGACTCATGATATCCTACCAGTTCGGTTAATTGCATAACTTCTTCTTTCGTAAGTATGAATTGAAGTAATGACTGGAACATGGTAGACTTTTTCATGAGGTCGCCTCTTTCAAATCGTGTTGTGTGGTGCAATCGATTTTACAGAAAAAGGCGGCCTGTTTGCTATGATTGATTTTTTGTGATTTATTGGATAATCAACAGGGGTGACAATATAAAGCTTTTAGGGGAGTCGCTTGATGAAAATTTTTATTTTTGTTATTAAGTTTCTTAGAAATGTAGTTTTTTTATTTATTGGGTTATGTACTCTTAATTTTTTAGAAAAAAAAATAATTGAAAAAATTAAGGGAGATATCATGTTGATGCTTCTTCTTTTTTTGGCAGATATAATTTTTTTATTTGTAATTCATCGCCAATTCATTTCAAAAAATAAACTTAAAGCCAGTCATAGGAATTCTCTTTTAATTATTTCATTTTTCATAATTATTTTGGTTTTGTTATTAGCAAAAGCGTAGCTGACATCATCGACAAACGCATGGATTAAATTGGTAGAGAAGTTGTTCTTTTATTTTCTCCCATTCATCATCGCGTATTTCGTATCTTTTTCTCATCATATCCGTTTATCATGTTTACATGGCATTCTATATAGAGGCTCGGAATAAAGCAAGCATTCTGAATCGAAATGAGGGGTGAATGAAGCAGAAGCGCCGATGAAATGGCACAGATGAAAGCTGTTTTCAAAAATGTGTATGCCGAAGAACCCAAAACCCGGGCATTTTAAAAAAAATGCGATGTGAACCGTATGGGATTAAGCGGCTGTCAGGTCTTTTAGCCACTTATCAACGGACATCTGTTGTTTTTGTTTCCTGGCTTCTTCCAGCCATGCGTCGGCATGCTGGCACATGGCGATCAAGTACACGCGAATGTTCCAGTGGCGGGAACTCTGCGCCCGCGCGACGCTTCCAGTTTGTAATCGACTTTCTGGCGCTTGATACAGCGTTCTACGCCGGTTCGCAGCGCATAACGCTTTCTCCATTCCTTGCTGTCGCGGCGGGTGCGCGGAAAAAGGCGCGGGTTATCCGCAGTTGAAGTGTAGAACGTCCTCCCGTACTCGGAAGGCGAACAGGGCGTA
>NZ_BALG01000218.1 GCF_000315235.1 Paenibacillus popilliae ATCC 14706
TCGAACATCTCTTTACTATCCGTCAATTCATCCAGCTTCACCAAATTGGTATTCATCATTTATACCCATTCCCATAATGAAGTTACATAGAAAAATGATTATTTCATTGTTATTGAATTAGGATTGCATTCACTTTGCATAAATTGACCGCTCCATAACTTGTAATACTTCCCTTTCCTATTTATGAGCTCATGATGATTTCCGCTTTCCACAATCTCGCCTTGTTCCATAACATAAATACAATCACATCGAATCACCGTACTGAGGCGATGTGCGAGAATCAAGGTTGTTATCCCCTGTAAATTAAATATCGTTTCGGATATCGCGCTCTCTGTCATGGCATCCAGATTGCTTGTTGCTTCGTCCAGCAATAAAATATCAGGATTTTTCAATAAAGCCCTCGCAATAGCCAGACGTTGTTTTTGCCCCCCCGACAAATTGGAAGCATCCTCTTCGAGCACGGTGTGATACCGCAGCGGAAGTTCATTAATAAATTCATGCGCCTTAGCTTTTTTTGCGGCATCTATAATCCGATCAAAATCAATGTCGCCGCTTACACCAAGACATAAATTATCACGTATGGTTCCACTAAAAAAAACAGATTTCTGTGGAATAAAGCTAATTTTCCTTCTGAGAGCATCCATATTTATATCCTGGATATGAATTCCATCAATGAGAACATCTCCACTCTCCGGATGATATAATTTCATCAGCAGTTTTAGTAATGTTGTCTTTCCGGAACCGCTTTCCCCTACAAAGGCAACTTTTTTCCCGGGCGCAATGGATAATTGAATATTTTTTAACGTAAGCTTCCTTGTGCCATAACGAAAATGGATAGAATGGAAGTGGATCGGACCCTGTAGAGAAGATGGAAATACTTTCTTGTCTTCGGACTCTTGCCGCTCAGGTTGCAAATCTAAAATTTCACCTAGACGCTCCGCCGCCACAACGGCCGATTGCAAAGAAGACTGGAGTTGCATCAAATTCTGAATGGGCTCTAGAAAATAGGCTAACAGTGCGTTAAAAGCGATAAGTTGTCCCATTGTCAAGTTGCCTCGAATCACTTGCTCAGCACCGGCCCACAAGATTACAATCCCGCCCGCTGCCGATACGAAACCTTGTAGGGATGATTGTACATTACTTACCAAACCGAATTTAAATACGCTTTGCAACAGTTTCATAAATCTCTTTTCGGTTTCAACGACTGCCTTGCTTTCGGCACCAAATGCTTTAATGACTTCAATTCCTTGGATAGATTCAACCAAATTGGAATGTAATTGAGCATTATTCTCCATTTGTCTCCTGTTCAACTGGTCAAATGGCTTATGGAAAATCCAAACCAGAAGTCCATACAACAGGACAATGATAAATGTAACGCCAAAGAGAAAGGCATTTTGCATATAGAGAATAATTCCGCCAGCTACTGCCATAATCATATCAATGATAATGGATAGAGATGCATTAGAGACGGCTTCCCTAACCTTAGATGCATCCATAAAGCGTGAAATGATTTCCCCGGTTTTTCTCATCCCGAAAAAGTTCATCGGCAACGTAAGAACATGTTGGTAATATCCCAACATAAATACGATATCAAGCTTTTGACTCAAATATAGCAACAAATGACTGCGAAAAGCTTGAAGTAGAATTTTAAATGACGGATTGTCAAGCCAAGTGCGACAGTTCTTCTGAGAAGGATTCGTGAGCAGTCTTCCAGCCCAAACATTTTCGTGGTCGTTGAT
>NZ_BALG01000217.1 GCF_000315235.1 Paenibacillus popilliae ATCC 14706
TCCCGTTGAGTGGCAGTTACGGATTCATTGTATTCTATTAGGAGAATCCCGATTATTTTGATATGGGGTAATTTGGTTAATCAACAGGCCTGTTTACACAAAGTTATTGACAGACCCTCAAATCGTACTACTTCCAAGTAACCGTATCTTTAACCACGCAGTATAGCAAGAATCTATTAATTTTTTACAACTATATTTTCATTTCTTCACTTATTAAGGAGTCAACTTTATCAGTTTTCATTGACCAGTAATCCTCTACTATTTTGTCCACAGGTGTCATTTTATTCAGTCTGAACAATTTAAGAAATCCTGCCAATGAATCCTGAGCAAGTAATAAGAACTCCTCTTGTTGGAAAACTAACTTTATTCCAATATCAACTTCAACTATCCAATTAATATCATTATTTTTCCAAGTTGCCATATCCTTCAGAATAAGTATATCCTCTAAGTTTTTACCGACATAGATTAATTTATAATCAGGGCTTAGTGTTGTTGTATGTTCGATTTTTAACTTGGGATATTCATTACCATCCGATGCATTGTTAGGAATGTTTTTGATACTTATCTTCCTATCAGGGCTTTCAATGACAAGGTTGAGTGCAAATTCCCCAACTTCGTCGATGTACAGATTCAACGATGAAGCACCTTTCATACTTCTTAGAATATCAATTTGTTCTTGGGTTATATCATTCTTTATAACGTGTTGCACCTTATCCGCCCCTTTTTTCCGTTCGGGATGTGTCTTGAAAAAAAGAACTCGACCTTTGATCTGCCTATTTTTGTTTGTGAAGAAGAAGCTGAAATTAGTAACCCTCATTTTCATTCACCGTGGTGGCCGACAGGCCATGGGGGTTTTCCATCGTGATTCGTCCCATCGAGTAGTACTGAACGATTTGGCGTAACCGTTTGAAGTCTCCTTTTTTCTGGTCGCGGTCATTCAGCAAAATCGGGCCGAGCCAGCATGGGGTTGTTCATAGAACGAATACTCACCGTTTTTAGGACTAGGTCAAACCACCATAAAGAGCTACGTCATTTCTGTCCAATCGCAGTATTACTCCGAATGGAATCGTATGAGCCGCGCAAAACCCTACTTTCATGTATGCTGGGGATGCGGGATTGTTTTTAGGGTATGAAATGAATTTTTTGCTGTTTGAAGGTTCTGCCCCCATTAATATCAACCGCAGGAGTACCGTCAGAATGTGAAAAGCGTCTATATGTTATCGCTGTCCCGTCTTTCATAACCCTAAGAATCTTACCATCACCAAGGACTCTTTCAATCTTGAACCCTTGAGTTTTTTCTTCAAAAAATTTCCTGGCGGCCTTATCTCCTCCTGTTAGATTTCTTACTTTACTACTTCCACTTTGACCGACTGTTCCATAATATCCATTTTCATTGGGGGTATTCTTAGGAGAATTACCCGTCCCCTTAGACGCCTTCCCGGCGCTTTTTCCGAAATTTTTCCCGTTAGTTTTTGCCGATGTCTTTGCCGGTATTTTTTTCGGTGTTTTTTTCAGTGTTTTCCCCAGCGCTTTTTTTCTAGCGATCTCAGCATTGATTTTTTTAAACGCCCAACTATTAGCGGGATCCAATGCTTTATCTAGCTTCAGCTTAACAGAAGATCTACCTACATTACCCGTCCCCCTAGTTACATTCTTAGCGTTTTTCGCAGTGCTTTTCCCTGTGTTTCTCGCGGCATTCTTCCCAGTGTTCCCTAATATTTTAGAAATTAGTTTAATCAAGGGGCCGTTATTATGCGTCCATATTTCGGACTCCGTAACAAAGTAATTATGTACTCCTCCAACTTCGAAGTTATATACAGGCGTACTGCTGTTCTTCATCTCGATCCGGTCGATCGGATAGGGCTTGCCTTCCGCATTTTGAAGCAGATCTCCTGCCTTCAGGTGGCTTGCTTCCACCCATCCTTGGCCGTGCACCCAGAACGGATGCTCCCCGGTTGTCGTGATTGGAATTCCTTTGACGGTAATGTGATACGCCTCATCCGCCTGACTCTGGAATAACTGAACAACTCTATGATACTCTGTTTTTCCCGATGTTTCATCTTTTGCCTGAACGAGATCCCCGACCCGGATTTGTTCAATCGGCTTGAATCCTACTTCGGTCTGCACCAAGGTGCCATTCGCGAAATCCGCATAAGCAAGAGGAAGGCTTGTAAATGAAAGGGCAAAAAATAATAATAGGGCTATAAATTTTTTCATATTCTGCTCCTTTTTATAAAAGAAATTCAATCAATAACTGCGTTCATAATCGCGGCTAAGGAATGCTGTCGTCCATAGATTTCTTGAACATAATTCGATCAATAACCACTTCTTTCCCCCCCTCCTGTATGAGAGATTAGTATTTGTTGTTAAAAAATACCGTTGTTGAGTATAACAAAACTGGTGATTTATGTGTTAAAATATTGTAA
>NZ_BALG01000216.1 GCF_000315235.1 Paenibacillus popilliae ATCC 14706
ATTGATTTAACGATACGCCTTCGCGCTCCGACTGCTCCGCGAGTTGGCGATGAAGAGTCTTCGGTATGCGAACATTAAACTTGCCACTATACGCGTCAGCGCTGGCCGGCTCTGGGATGTCATCCCCATACTCAAGCTTTACCAACAAGTAATCTTCCATTGCTTCACGGATGCACGCCAAAGCTTCCTCTGGCGTATCTCCGTTACTTTGGCAGCCGTCCAATTCAGCCACCGTAGCAAAATAATATTCGCCACTCTCATCTTTGATAAAGCGAATCTGCACTGTATACGGCAACGACATGTAATAAGCTAAATCCTTATTTGCCATTGAATTCAGGCTAGGATAAAATGATTTTGGGAGAAAAGGGGAGCTGCTACTCCCCAATCCTGTCCAGTACGTCTTTGACGTACACCGCCTTCAGTGGTTGTTCCTTTTTGATAGTGATTACGTCGCCGGCCTTGTTTCGGAACTGCTTGTGTGAACCGTTGGTTCTTACTAAGTCGTATCCGTGGTGCCTCAAGACTTTGGCGATTTCACTATACTGGATACCGCTAGGGCGGTTTTTCATTTTCTCAACTAATTTTTCCTTCCTAGCCATGTTTCACCTCCTGATATTATAGTACCATACTTGGTACCATTAATCAAGAGGTTATTTCAGTTTTTTTCCAAAAGAAAAAGCACCGCGAAGGGTGCTTTATAAATTATTTTCGGACTAA
>NZ_BALG01000215.1 GCF_000315235.1 Paenibacillus popilliae ATCC 14706
GGTTCGTTTGTAAGGGTACAAACATTTTACCGAGTTGGCGGCTTTTTTTCTATTCTTAAATTGTATTTTGTTGGTTAATCAACAGGCCTGATCTATTTGATACATTTTGTCTTTATACACCGGATCCATTATCTGTTGTTTATCGACTAAGAAACGCTCTTCATTCCAATCATCATCGGGCACCGTTTGCTGTAATAAAGGTGAATCAATACCAAATACAGAACATAAATCATTCATTCGATCCTCTGCTGCCATCCTGTTTTCCCAGTATGACAAAGACAAAACTCCCTTCCTTGTATAAATTGAAAGATAGTCAAAAAGCCCTCCAAGCGAGGGCTTTTTGTACCTAATTTATTCTCCAACGATTTTACCTTCTTCAGTTAATGAAGCAATATGCAGCCCACTTTTATTACGTAATTTCCATGTGTCACCTTTGTCATTCTTATTTTTTTCTATAAACCAACCTGTCCTAGGATCTTTATATCTTATCATTTTTTTACTTTTTACTCTTACTAAATTTATCCATATCAACTGAATAAACATCACCATTTTTTTCAATGTCTTTGGAATTTTCTTCACCGCATATTCAATTCCTTCTGTCAGATGTTCCAACCAAGCTAAAATAGAAGCGTCGTGTTTTTCAAGTACGGTTTCCCCTGTATGCTTGTCTACGACCCGAATGTCGAGCGTTCGCGGAATTTCATAGTACGTTACGTAGGTAGTGTAGTCCTCTTTGTGGATTGTAAAACGTTTCTCTTGATTAACGGAATAGGATAGCTCAACACCAACTTGCCCTGGTGAAGCATAAGAAACGCCCGCCAACGATACAATCAATGAACATACGATCATACCTGACAACATCTTTTTCAGTATCTTTTTCAATTTTAATCCCTCCAAAATATGGTTTCAAGTTATTTTGCTATGAAAATTATAGGAATAAAAGAGAAAAATTAGGTTGGTAACAATAACTTTGACATGATAGCATGTTACATATTCCCTAACAAAATCAGATTCGGCGCGCAGGGTGATTATCTATCTTTGCGAAGCTGGTGATGATAGCTCTCGATTATATTGGTCGTATAGATGAGATTAGCGAATCTCCGGCGGATATTTGAAGAAGGTCGCCAACTGCTCGCCGTTGTTTCGCTAGGAACGTACGATAAGCGGATTCTTCGCTCCTCAGTGATGGCATGAGAGAGGCCCGGTCAGGTTGTCCACACAGGTCATGAGAATGTCTTGTGCGCCACGATGTTTTAGCTTATTCCGTATGCTGTGCCGCAGTTTCGCAGACTCGCTCTCGCCGATCCAGATGCCATGCACACCCTTTACACAAAGGAATTTACAGGCTTATTCATCCCGTTACTTATGGTTGCCATATGTAGAACAAGAACAGGAGGCGGTACTTATGAATCCGATACCCGATCATCTTGCCTGGGGGCTGGACGTGCTGTTTGTCGGCTTCAATCCAAGCCCGCGATCGGGAGAGACGGGCCATCATTACGCCAATCTGCGCAACCGCTTCTGGACGATCCTGAACCGGGCCGGCTTGACCCCGCGATTGTACCGAGCCGAGGAGGACCGAGAACTGCTTAAGCAGGGCTACGGCTTCACCAACATTGTCGCCCGGCCAACTCCGACGGCGGCGGACATTACGGCGGACGACTATGCGGAGGGGCGCAAGCTGCTGCATCACAAAATCGAGACGTACCGTCCGCATACCGTATGCTTCGTCGGCAAGGGCGTCTATGAGGCTTACAGCGGGCGGAGAGGGGTGGAATGGGGATTCCAGGACAAGCCGGTCGTAGATGGCGTGCGCGATTTCGTAGCGCCGTCATCCAGTGGGCTTGTGCGGATGAAGCTGGAGGAGATTGTCGGCATCTATGCGCAGTTGGCCCGGCAGCAACAGCAAGACGGGCAGTAAATCGCCGCAGAGACTCTGGACGGAGTGTCCAGAGGGCTGAATTTGTGAGTATGATGGAGGATAACTGTAAGCGGAAGCGCTCAGGCTTCAAGCAGCGCAACTCTGGTCGTGAGGGGCGTCTTAAGCGTTTTCAGGGCGTTTTCAAGTACAGGCCTTTATCGAATATACTTACAGAAGCCGTTTACGCGACGATGAGGAATGTGTAAATCCAATCAAGCAGGGAGTGACGATTTTTGAGTAATGAGCATATGTTGGAACGTAAAAACGAATTGCTGCGCCGCAATATTCAACAGTATCTTCTTCTAGAGAACCAGCACGGACTAAGCCAGCAGGAGCAGCACCTTTTGCAGCATCTCATTAAGGAAATGCACCAGAACAATGTTGAGATGCACCGTCAATCGTAACCCTTCTCGCTTATTTGCAGCCTTAAGGCGTGCCATACAGCAAAGAGTCTGGACGCCCGGGCTCTTTTTCTCATGGGAGGATAACGATAGCAGATGACTGCAGGTGCACACGGACAGGTTCCCTGACCAGCCTTATCCATGTACAATAGAGAACATCAGGCTTGAACCGAGAGCAGCCACAGGCATCCATGAAAGGATAGTATAGACATGCAAGAAAAGGAAGGGTTCTTGGCACGCAAGCAGCGAGAGGGCCTCATTCTCAATGACGTGCAGAGAAAGGCGGTTCTTCATACCGACGGACCGATGCTGCTGCTGGCCTCTCCCGGATCGGGGAAGACGACGACAATCGTGATGAAGATCGGGTACCTCATCGAGGAAAAGAAGGCGGTTCCGTCACGCATTAAGGCAATCACCTTCAGCAGGGCGTCTGCGGCTGATATGAGGGAACGGTTCGCGCGGCTATGTCCCGAGCTGCCGGTCCGCAGCGTCGATTTCTCGACGATTCACAGTCTGGCGTTCGCGGTCACGCGTGAGCATCTTTGTCATGCGCGCACCGATTTCCAGATCATCGAAGGGGATGTCGATCTGGAGAGTCGGGAAAAAGCCCCCATGGGAATGGAGGCCACTGAAAAAGTCCTTCTCATGAAAAAAGGTACGGCTCCTCAAGAAAATTGAGGAGCCGTACCTTTTTTCGTTTATAATTAATGCATC
>NZ_BALG01000214.1 GCF_000315235.1 Paenibacillus popilliae ATCC 14706
ACCGGATGCACTCGCTGGACGACCTCGCCGTCCTCCCAATGGAAGGACGTGCGCAGCGCCGCATGGCGCTCCACCAGCTTCCGCAGCGCCTGCTCCAGCCGTTGTGGATCGCATTCTCCCGGCAGGCGGTAGAGAAGCGGCACATGGTACGCCATGCCGATATCCTTCCGCTGCTGCAGGGCGTACATCCGCTGCTGGGCCGGGGCAAGCCGATAATGCGGCTTATCCGGTGCTGGCTCGATGGCTTCGAAGCCGCCCTGCTCCATCTGGGCGATCAGCGAGGCAAGCGGGCGGATATACGGCATCTCGAACAGCAGCTTGAAGGGGAGCGCAACCTGGAACGTCTCATACATTCGCGCCTGCAATTGAGCAACCTTGAGCGAGTGTCCGCCCAGCTCGAAGAAATGATCGTCGATGCCGATCGGCTCGACACCAAGCAGTTCCTCCCAGATGGCCGCCAGCTTGCGCTCCGTCTCGTTCGTCGGGGCCGCGTAGTGGACCGCCGCCCGCTCTTGTCTCTCCGGCCGGGGCAGCTTGGCCCGGTCGATCTTGCCGTTAATCGTCAGCGGCATCCGCTTCAGGAACATAAAATAGGCGGGAACCATATATTCCGGCAGCCGCTGCGCCAGGTATGCTCTCAGCCCGGTCGCGTCCAGCCCGCCTTCCGCGACGACGTAGGCACACAACGCCTTCTGTCCCGGCGATTCTTCGAAAGCGGTGACGAGCGTCTCTTTCACCTGGCGATGGCTGTGAATCCGGGCTTCAATCTCGCCCGGTTCCATACGGAAGCCGCGAATTTTGACCTGATGGTCCTTGCGGCCGACGAACTCCAACTGGCCGTCCGCGCCGAAGCGGACCAGATCCCCGGTCTTGTAGATTCGTTCCCCCGGCACGAACGGGCTGTCGATGAACATTTTCTCCGTCAGATCGTCACGGTTCAAATAACCGCGGGCGACGCCGTCTCCGCCGACCCACAGCTCCCCGGCTGCCCCGGTCGGCTGCAGCTTGCCATGCGCATTGACGACATATATCGTCGAGTTCCTGATCGGTGTGCCGATAGGAATCGGGCCCTCCCGTTCCTCCTTCAGCTCATAGCAAGTCGAGATGGTCGTGTTCTCCGTCGGGCCGTAAGCGTTCAACACCCGAATCGGCGCGCACTCCCGCGCCGCCTGGTAGAAATGCTTCGGCGACATTAACTCGCCGCCGATCAACAGTTGGCGCAACGGCTTGAAGATCGCCGGGTTGCGGTCAACCAACTGCTGGAACAGCGCTGTCGTCAGGAGCAGCGTCGTGATGCCGAAGCGGCGGAGCGCTTCCTCCAATTGGCGGCTGTCCAATATCGTCGTCTTGTCGACCAGCACGAGACCGATTCCATTCAAGAGCGAGCCCCAGATTTCAAAGATGGACGCGTCGAAGACGAGTGCGCCAGCCTGCAGGATGCGATCTCCGGCCTGGAAATCCACGTAATTCGTATTTTTGACGAGACGGACCACGTTGCGATGGGTCACCATGACCCCCTTCGGCCTGCCGGTCGAGCCCGAGGTGTAAATGAGACAAATTAAATCCTTCGCGCCGCCGACCGGTTCCGGATTATGATCCGGCTGATTGGCCCAGGCTGTCCCTTCCAACGGCACCTGCTCCACATCTGCCGGCAAGCATCCGGACAGCCCTGCGCTCGTCATCACCAGCCGGACCCCGCTGTCTTCCAGCAAATATTGAATTCGATCCTGCGGATAATTCGGGTCGATAGGGACGTACGCGCCGCCAGCCTTGATGATCGCAAGGATACCGATGACCATCTCCGCCGTCCGCTCAGCGAGGATACCTACCGCTTGTTCGCGTGTGACCCCTTGCTTGCGCAAATAATGGGCAAGCCGGTTCGCAGCGAGGTTCAATTCCTTATATGTAAATTGGCGGCCTTCTTCGATGATGGCCGGTTCGTCAGGAAGGCGGGCCGCCTGCTCCTCGAACAGGGATGCCACCGTCCGGTGCTTCGGATAAGGATACTTCGTCCCGTTATGCCGCTCGATGTAGCGCTGAACCTCCTCCTTCGCCAGCAGATCCCACGCTCCGATCGGCTTGTCCGGGGCGTGCACCGCCTCGCTTAGCATCTGGTTGAACTGCTGCCCCATCTGCTTGGCGGCATCCGGGCTGAAGCGCTCCGGCCGATAATAAATCGTAAATAAATAGGGCGCACGGAGAGCCACTTCCCTGCCCCAAATCCGGCCATGCAAGTCTCCGGCCGAAGTATCGGCTCTCATCCTGCCGGGCACCTCGGCATCCTGGCACCAGCAGCATGTCGTGATGTCGCCGCCGGCACCCGGCTCCTGCCCGCCGGTCTGCAACGAGGTGCACAGCGTCTGGGCCGCGCTCCACAACGTCTCCTCCGGACGAACCGCCACTTGCACTCCGTCCCGGCTCTGGCTGGCCATCGCATGAAGCATCACTTCCTCTGCGTTATCGTATCGCGCGACCAGACCGCTCCATGCCACACCCACTGCAGCCTCCAATGTGACCGAACGGGTGCGTGCCAGTAGTTCCAGGCCATTCACGATGGCGGAAGGAATCTCGAAGGTATGGGCGTCAAAGCCCGTAAGCTGTTCGGTTGTAAATGGAATGACAGACATATAAATTCAGCTCCTTCTCCTTGATGAACAATACGGTTGAAACCGATCCAATAGTTATTCCAATGCTCTATGGGCGCAATCTTGGAATCGACACCGCATGCTGTCACACCATATCCGGTGCCCAGACTCTCGATCCGGGCAAAGACCTATTCCCTTG
>NZ_BALG01000213.1 GCF_000315235.1 Paenibacillus popilliae ATCC 14706
TTGATCTGCCTATCTTTATTTGCGCAGAAGAAGCTCAAATTGGCAACCCTCATTTTCATTACATTGTGGTGGCCGACAGGCCATGGGGGTTTTCGAAACGCCTCAAAAATCGCCGAGAAGGCATTTTTGCCTATCTCTTGAGAATTGGGTGATCGTTATGAAGCTTGTTTCTCGCTCTCATCAGGATGATTGGGTCTTCGTATGCGAACAACTGCGAAAGGAGTACGACACACCGGAAGCCCTGTTGTTTTTGCAGCACTTCTACAGCGACCTGATCTTCTGGATTACGGCAATCGATCTATCCGCCACAGCTTCCTTCATGCATTCTGCTTACTCCTCCAATCCCAGAGGCCGCAAGCCCCATGATCCCGCCGATATGCTCCGCTGCTTGCTTCTCTTGACCAAGCTTGGACTGAGCGTCGATGACGGAGTCGTCGCCATTCGTACGACCCCTGTCTATGCCATCCTCTGCGGCTTTCAGCCTGGCAAGTCGCATTCTACGACTTCTTCTCCTGGCTTTGGCGGGCTTCCACTCCGCACAAGACCAGGCGCGTCAAACGCCTCTTGAAGAAACCACTAAAGAAAGGAAAAAGAACGAAAAGCAAGAACCCAAAAATCCAAAAATAACAGAGAAACTTGTCTCCCGCATCCTGTGCGAGGACAAGATCCGTTACGTCCCCAAGGAGCACGACCTATTGCAGCAGTTGTTCCAATCCATGTTTGTCCTGCCTTCTGCAGCTAAAGGATTGCTTGGCGATACGAACGCCTTTCGCGTCATCGGTGACGGGTCCCCGGTTGAAACCGAAGCACGTTCCTATGGCAAGTTCCTTTGCGATTGCCGCAAGTCCGGCAACTGGAAGTGCTCCTGCAAACGACAGTTTTCGGATCCCGATGCCGATTGGGGCTGGGACAGCTGCCGTGAGAAATATTACTTCGGACGTTACGCTCTACATGTTCGCGGCAGCCGACAGTTCTTACAATCTACCCGTATACCCGCGATTGTTCCGCGCTAGCCAACATGACTCCGTGTCGTGGATCTGCGGCTACCGGGAACGGTGTCACTGGTATTCGGACTGGAAGGTGGGAGAGGCGATCTTGGATTCTGCCCATGACGCTCTCCCGATTTATACCATGCTGGAACACGATGAGGTTAGCAGCATCATCGACCTGAATCTCAGGCGTTCCGGGCAAACGGTGTACAACGAAATGAAAATTGGCTCCGACGGTGTTCCCATCTGCCCCATTGGTCGCAATATGCTCTGCTGGGGCAAGTGTTTAGGGCGACAACGCATCAAGTGGCGCTGTCCCGCAAAAGTCGGAAAATGGGAGTGTCCTACGCCCTGTTCGCCTTCCGAGTACGGAAGGACGTTCTACACTTCAACTGCGGATAACCCGCGCCTTTTTCCGCGCATCCGCCGCGACAGTAAGGAATGGAGAAAGCGTTATGCGCTGCGAACCGGCGTAGAACGCTGCATCAAACGCCAGAAAGTCGATTACACTTTTTTAATTGCCCTTTTTGAGGGTTCGTTGGCATGCCCCTCTTTTATCCCTCATTCGGACTTAGAACCCCGCATTATTTCCGAGTCTCTATTTATGCAATGACCACAAGCAGGAAGCCCCCACATGTGATACAGGCTAGAACTAAACCAGTCAATACAATAACCCGTGATAATACAAGATTGGTTATTTTTTGTGCTAAATAGAAAGAGACGGAGCCAAACACCACCAAAAAATAAAAGTAAGGCTTTACTGGCCCCATCATAGGACTAAATATAAACATAAAAAGTAATTTTTGAATTATGAAGGCAAAAACTAAGCCCAGAAAAAGAAATAACATAATTCCAGCGGTCATATTTAAACGATATTTTAGAATTATTTTCAATAGCGCCCAACCTAAAATACACCCAATGTAGCTGAATAATATACTAACAGCAACAGACAGGAGCCATATTGATTTATATGTGTTTGCACTAAAGAATGGTAAATTTCCCAACGTAGCAACAAAAGCAGAAGCACCAGCACCTTTAAGGTAAGCAAACATGATCATCACTCCTCCTCTATACGTGAGATAACATGGAATGTTTTTCAAGTCACTGATTATTCAGTGCTCCGGGATTAATTCGGAAAAATTGAGGGAACAAACTCAGGAAACTCCGTACTAATATGATAATGTCGGAAGAATTGGGTCTGTCAAGATTTTTGTGTAAACTCATTTATAAAAGAGCCCCCGAGGGGGCGTATCCCCTTAGCTTACATGTTGACCCACTCAATCCGGGAAGAATACCGAGAGCTGGAGCAGCATTTGGCCCCAATTTTGAACCCAGTCTGTCCATTTGCGAACGACATCCATCGTCGAAAGGTAGAGCATCTTGAGCAGGGCTTCTTCTGAAGGAAAATACTCTTTCCTTTGGTGACTTTGCGAAGCTGGCGATGATAGCTCTCGATCATATTGGTCGTAAAGATGAGTTTTCGGATCTCCGGCGGATACTTGAAAAAGGTCGCCAACTCTCCTCCCCGTTGTTTCGCCAGGAACGCACGCTGAGCGGATACCTCGTTCCCCAGTTCTCTTCGAAGCGATTCAGTTCAACAAGCGCGGCTTCTTCTGTCGCGGCTTTGTAGATCGGCTTCAGATCAGCAGTGACCTTCTTCAGGTCTTTGTAGGACACGTAACGCATAGAATTGCGAATTTGATGAATGATGCACTTCTGAATTTCGGTCAGTGGATAGCAAGCCGTGATAGCTTGAGAGAAGCCAGTCAGGTTGTCCACACAGGTAATGAGAATGTCTTGTACGCCGCGGTTTTTCAGCTCATTCCGTACGCTGAGCCAAAACTTCGCAGACTCGTTCTCGCCGTTCCAGATGCCCAGCACATCTTTGTTGCCATCCAAATCAATCCCGATGACCATATAGGCAGCCTTGTGTAACTGCTAAAATAAAATCAGCGGATTCCGCTAAATAAGAATGAACAAAAACTTATCATTCCCTTCCTATTAAGCTATCATAGAACTGGTAGTTTTAGCATCAGGGGGGGAAAGGTATGAGGAAAGGTGGCCTATGTACTTCGCTATTCGGGAACAGAAAAACTTGGGTTTGAGAAAGTCGCAAGTGGCGAAAAACTTGAACCTATTCAGAAATACGGTGATAAAGTTCTGGAACATGTCGGTAAATGAGTACAAACTGTTTTTAGAGGGTCCAAGAACTGGAATTGTATGAATCGGAAATCGTCAGATGGTTACGAACATATCCTGATCTTTTTCCCGCTCAGGTCTTGGATTGGCTGAAGGAACGCCATCAAGGGTTGAGATTGCCGAGAGTACCGTTCGAAGTTATACGCATTATGGCAGGACAGACCGTTTACCACATCGGATGTCGTGGAGGCCCATGAGCAAGCCATCGAATTCTATGGCGGCCTGCCAGAAGATATCGTCTATGCTCAAGACCACTTGTTGTTAACCAGTGAAAAATGCGGTGAACTCATTCTGACGCATGAGTTCACCAAATACGTGGAAGCACGCGCCTTCCGGATTCATATGTGCCGTAAAGGCGACCCGGAAAGCAAAGGCAAGATTGAGAATCTGGTGAAATACATCAAATGCAACTTTGCAAAGCATCGTTCATTCACGAATGTAGATAAGCTCAATGAACAGTGCTTGGCCTGGCTATGCCGAACAGGCAACGCCAAGATGCATCATACGACCCAAAAATACCCGCCGAAGTATATGCTTTAGAAAAAGCGCATCTCCGCCCAGTCCAGAAAAAAATAGAAAAATCAAGCAACTCAAGGATAACAAGGACGGTGCGAAAGGACAACACCATCTGGTATGATTCGAACCGGTATACTGTTCCAATCGGCACCTATGAGGAGGTAATTCGCAAGCAGAAGCCGCGATATATTCGAGATCAATTGCAAGCGATTGAAAAGTATGTATCGGAGGCAAGTGCCAAGACGGCAGACCAGGCTCTGGCCTACTGCTTAAAGCACAGCCTGTACCGTGCTGCGGACTTTGCAGATGCCGTGAGTCACTACATAGAAAAGGCACAACAGCAGGCGGACGAGAAGCCGACTCAGAGCGACCTAAAGCTGCTCGCTCAAGTGGATCCTGCTAAACTGAAAGCCAAACCCCAAATACGGCCATTCCAGACGTACGAACGCATCTTGGAAGGCGGATAAAGATGACAACGTCCACGGGCGAGTTAAAGCAATGGATGAACACGCTCAATAGGACCGAGGCGGCACACATCCTGGAGGATCGTCTCTTGGATGCGCAGTCCAAAAACTGGAGCTGTGGGCAGTTCTTGCACCATCTCCTGAAGCATGAGTCGCATCGGCGAGAAGAAAAGCATTGAGCCAAACGGATGAAATAGGCTACGTTCCCTTTCGTCAAGTCGCTGGATGAATTTCGTTTGGTAGAACAGCAATCGCTATGCAAACGCCACATGGAACAATTACGGGAGCTGCTGTGGCTGGAGCACACTTACAATCTAATTCTCTTAGGCCCGCCTGGGGTTGGAAAAACTGACCTGTCTATGGGGCTGGGAATCGAGGCATTAGCGAGGTCACAAAGCATTGTCGCAATGGATACTTTGATCCATCTTCTCAAAACATAAGAGATTGCACGAACGTCACAGAACCGAAATCTAGGTGTTGAAAGTTGTTTAGCAGAATTTGCTCAAAAGTACTTGACGGTTACACCAGGGTATTCCATGCCTGTACCTTCGGTTGCAAATGGCACCGTTTTGTGATCCACATCCACGAACAAGGTAATGTAGCGGTGTCGCGCCTTGAGGACGTATTATCAATCGGAATCCGTTTCGTCTTTGATAAAGCTCTGCCATCGCCTTGTCGACGTAGTGATGGAAGATGCGCCACATCCGCGAATCATGTTCTCTAAGCTCATGGGCTGCCGCATTGACGGGCATTTCCGCCACCAAACACATCGCCCATGCTTCAAAAAGCACGTTGAAATACGATAACGCTCGCGCCCATTTTACCGTGACTTGTGTGACTTTATTGCATGCTTTACACTTGACCCTCGGCAATCGGGCGTGCATGTAGGTTTTCCAATCCCAGAAGTCCAGATGCCGCCAATCCTTTTTTGGGGTAGCTGCTCCGTACAAGGGATAGGCGAATGTCGTTCCTCGTGTAAAGTCGATGAACAAGTGCCAGGTCTGATCTTGATCGTTAAACTCAATTTGCGTCAATTCCCAAGTCTCTTCTCGTTGCAACGCCACTTTGAACATATCCGAAAACAAATTGTCATGGCTGCTTAATGATGTCCACATCTGCTATCCCGCCCTATTATTTTCTTACGGAGCAGTATTGACTATTTTTCTACTAAGAGACATTAGCATCAACTATAGCGAGGAAGCTTAGTAACTGTACATGCTGTCTGCTAATCTCTCCCAACGAATCCATTGCCAGCAAATCGACCGGGCGCACTGCCTCTCTGATTTCTGGTGGTAATGATGCAAGAAGACATGAAAGTTCAATTTGATGCTAGACTTTACATTCTGGGTAGAGACAAATCTAAAGTTTCGATTTTTTTCAATCCAGCGTCCACATAGGATGCGACGTCTTCGTCCTTTTCCACTTCAACTATCGACTCCGCATTTCAATCCACGCATCCACATAGGATGCGACCAGGTGGCGGAGCTTTGGCTCCTCATTATCCACAATTTCAATCCACGCATCCACATAGGATGCGACAAGAAAAAGAAAAAGCGAGCATAGTCGGTTGAATATTTCAATCCACGCATCCACATAGGATGCGACGCGAACGTCCGAGCGGTATCCGGTCTGGACAAAACAGATTTCAATCCACGCATCCACATAGGATGCGACTGTTACGGCGTGGGATCTCCCGAACATTATTAATATTTCAATCCACGCATCCACATAGGATGCGACCAGCGGCCGCCGGAAGGATTACGAAACATGGGCATTTCAATCCACGCATCCACATAGGATGCGACGTCGAATCTTTCGACGACGTCACCTAGCCTCGCGATTTCAATCCACGCATCCACATAGGATGCGACGAGACGGTCGAAATTGAAACGAGTATGGTTTATATTTCAATCCACGCATCCACATAGGATGCGACGTTATCTCCCATTTACTTCTCCTTCCTCCGGTTTTCATTTCAATCCACGCATCCACATAGGATGCGACAAGATGTTGAGGATTATGCTTTCGAGCAAGCCAAATTTCAATCCACGCATCCACATAGGATGCGACGATGAGCGGTCATACCCAGGAGCAGATTGGACAACATTTCAATCCACGCATCCACATAGGATGCGACATCTTCCGAACAATAGTTGGGGTAAGGATGCATATATTTCAATCCACGCATCCACATAGGATGCGACCAAGTGGATCGCTAAAAAGTCCATTGTAACGAGATTTCAATCCACGCATCCACATAGGATGCGACTGAGTACTGCGCGCGTGTCCGGCGCGGCAGTATGATTTCAATCCACGCATCCACATAGGATGCGACAATCATCTTGAGTTAACAGATGGCGTTGCGACTACATTTCAATCCACGCATCCACATAGGATGCGACAGCGATATTTACATATAATGTAATAAAGGAGACAGAAAACAAGCAAATTCTACAAAAAAAATAAGCAGTTACATCAAGATGGCTGTGTATCTATCATTTCGTGCGGATTTTTATGGTTAATTTATCCATGAGTTTGGTGCGAATCCCCCGGGGATTTCATGTGAGCTCCACATTCGCACCTGCGATGAAAAATAATATTTATGCAGTAATTAGAATAAATAAAATTTTATCCATTCACATTCTTGTCCTGCTTTTTAGTATATCATGGTTGCATGCGTTGCGGTAACTTTTTACAGCTTGTTTGAGCGAAAGCCAAATCTAGATAAGCTCCACATAACAACTGTCCATGCTGTCTGCTAATCTCTCACGACGAATCCATTGTCAACAAATCGACCGGAGGCACCGCCTCTCCGATTTCTGGTGGTCATGCAAGAAGTCATGAAAGTTTTATTTGATGCTAGGCTTTACATTCTGGGCAGAGACAAATCTAAAGTTTCGATTTTTTTCAATCCACGCATCCGTATAGGATGCGACCTTATTGTCGGAACATTCCTGGATGACGGAGGTTATTTCAATCCACGCATCCGTATAGGATGCGACATTACGGACTGTCGACGAACTCGACACCACGATATTTCAATCCACGCATCCGTATAGGATGCGACATGTGCCACGAATGTAATTCTGTATGGCGCGGTATTTCAATCCACGCATCCGTATAGGATGCGACCGGGCGGAGATGGCGGCGGCACTGGATAGGCTATTATTTCAATCCACGCATCCGTATAGGATGCGACCTTGCCGAAAAGCGCGCACGGCTTGCACTACTGATTTCAATCCACGCATCCGTATAGGATGCGACAACTGTGGCTGATGCTTATGTCTACATTAAGGGAATTTCAATCCACGCATCCGTATAGGATGCGACTCAAAGCGGGCAGTCATTGCCGTTGGTGCAAGGTATTTCAATCCACGCATCCGTATAGGATGCGACGTCTTCCTTCTGCGATTCGCTGCGATGCCGACCGATTTCAATCCACGCATCCGTATAGGATGCGACGTTCTTGGACGTTATGTCCACGATGGACGAGGCCATTTCAATCCACGCATCCGTATAGGATGCGACAGCGAAATATACATATAATGTAATAAAAGAGACCAAAAACGAGCAAATGCTACAAAAAAATGAGCAGTTAACTCAAGGCGGCTATGTATTTATCATTTCGCGCGAAATTTTATGATTAATTTATCCATTAAATTGGTGCGAATCCCCCGGGGTTTTCATGTGAGCTCCACATTCGCACCTGCGATGAAGAATAATTTTTATAGCATGAATTGAAATAAATACAATTTATTCAGTTCACATTCTTGTCTTACTTTTTAGTATATCATGGTTGTATACGTTGCGGTAACTTTTTACAGCCTGTTAGCGAAAACCAAATCTAGGTGAGTTCCTTCTTATTAACTGTACATGCTGTCTGCTAACTGGCCATGCTGTCTGCAAACCTCTCCCGACAAATCCATTGTCAGCAGATCGAGCGGCCGCACCGCCTCTCCGATTTCTGTAATGCAAGAAGTCATGAAAGTATAATTTGCGTTCGCGAACAGCGCATGCGACAGCTTCCGCCTGACGTCGATTACCTTGCAGAGCGAAAGGGAGCATACTCCTAAGGAGCGAGCAAGGTGTATCTCCACCAACGCGCAACGACACTTGCACTTCCATACCCCCATCGATACGATAAGCACCAACAGCCTCCCCTGATCCTAGACCGGAATCATCGCACCCGTGAGCCTTCCCGCCTTTGCCCTGGAAAAAGAAAATGCGCAGGCATCGCCGCCATGCGCCATGTATCCGTTCGCTTAACCGGGCTTTACTCTTCAAGCCCCGCAAGCACCTCGTACCAGATGCCCCGTTTGCTGTACAAGGTCTCGCGAACATGCTTCCAGCCGCCCATATCTTCGATGCCGAACAATCCCGCTGGCTCGGGATAACGGTCCGCCGTCTCCTCTCTCACTGACGGATCAACAGGACGAAACCCGGCTTCCGCCAGGAGGCGCTGGGCCTTCGGCTCCCGCAAGTAATCGACGAACGCCTGGGCGATGTCTGTCGTGCCGTGCTTTTGTGCATAGCGCTCGACGACGACGACAGGGTTGTCAATGCGAATCGTCCGCTCCGGCCGGATCAGCTCGTACGCGACGCCCGCTTGCATGCGGGACAGAATTTCGTTCTCGTAGGTTACGATGACATCGCCTACGCCGTATTCGAAGGCGGCCATCGACGCCCTGCCGCTTTTGTCCATCGAGATGACATTCCGGTGAACGCTCATCAGCAGTTCTTTCGCCCGGCGCTGGCCATCCTCTCCACGCTCCTTCGCCTTCAGCAGACCGGCTCCGTATATCGCGTTAATATCCCATTGGGCGCCGCCCGATGTCTTCGGATTCGGGTAGAGAACTTGAACGTCCGGCTTGGTCAGATCGCTCCAGTCGCGAATCTGATGCGGGTTCCCTTCCCGCGTACCCAGCACGATAAGGGAGCCGGTGACCATGCCTCCATAAGCGTCCCGTGCTTGCCAATCCGCCGGCACCAGTCCGGCCCGTACGAGCTTTTCAACTTCGCCCTCCATCGAGAAGAGCGCGACATCCGCCTCCAAACCGCTGGCAATCGAGCGCGCTTGCGTCCCCGAGGCTTCGTAGGATTCCTGGAATACGACCTGCTGCCCGGTCTTTACCTTCCAATCGGCCGCGAATTCAGGCAGTATCCGCTGCATTACGTCCTTCACGACGGAATAGGCGCCAATGACGAGTGTGACGCTGTCCTGACCGGATTCCCCCGGCGAAGGAATGACGGCAGCCTCCCCGGGCGAGGACGGTTGAGGGGCAGATACGGCCCTTGTTGTCTGGTCCTGTCTCCCCTCCTCCCGCACGCCTGGACTGCAGCCGAACAAGAGGATAATGATGATCACTGTCGCAATAAAACCGGATAAGCCGCGTGATCTGTCCCTGTCCATTTTGCCCCTCCTCTGTTAGCCCATAATGTGAACTGGCAGCGGCTCCGACTTCAATCGATTCTCGACCACCCAGCCCTCATCTCCCTCGAACATATAGACGCGATGGATCAGAACCTGGACCTGCTCGCCTGCCTGAAGCTGCGGCCTTTCCAAGGAACGGTACGTCTTCAGCACAAGATCGCCCACCTGGACCTCCACCATCCATTCGCTGCCCCGGAAATGGACCGCCTTGACCCGTCCGGACTCGCTCGCCGACGCCGGCCTTATTTCACCTTCCCTCCCGACCTCAGTATATTCCGGCCGAATAAGAATTCTCATCTCTTCCCCGACATCCAGTATCCCAAATCCTTTTAAGGCGCATATATCGTTCAAAATGGTCGATTCCCCTATAAATTCGGCGACAAAAGGCGTTTCCGGCATGTTGTAAATTTCCCATGGCGTCCCTTTCTGCTCGACGCGGCCCTGGTTAATGATCATAATTTCGTCCGCTACCTCGAGCGCCTCATCCTGATCATGCGTCACGAAGATCGAGGTGATGCCTACGCGCTCGATCAGTTCCCGCAGCCAGCTTCGCAGCTCCTGGCGAATCTTCGCATCAATGGCCGCGAACGGCTCGTCGAGGAGAAGCAGTTGCGGCTCAGGGGCCAGTGCTCGGGCGAATGCGACCCGCTGTCGCTGCCCACCGGACAACTGATGCGAGTACCTCCGCTCCACGCCGGACAGTCCGGTCAGTTCCAAGAGCTCGGCCACGCGTTCGCGAATCCGCGGCTTCGGCCACTTCAGAATATGCAGCCCGAAGGCAATGTTGTCGTAGACATTCATATGCTTGAACAGCGCATAGTTCTGGAACACGAAGCCGATGCCCCGCTGCTGCGGAGGCATATCATTGACGGCGGTTCCCCGGAACAAGATCTCGCCGCAATCCGGCTGCTCCAGCCCGGCCAACATTCGCAGCACCGACGTCTTCCCCCCGCCGCTCGGCCCGAGCAGACCGATAAGCTGGCCGGTTTCGACGGAGAAGCTAACATCCCGAACGACGTGATAGGCACCGAACCATTTATTCAACTGGCGAACCTCGATATGCATGTCAATCGACTCCTTTATGCTTTTTTGCCCATTCCATGAGCAATAGCAGAACGACCGACACGCATGCCAACACAAGCGCGAAGCTGCCGGCCGAACCGATATTGAAATTCTCCACATCCTGGTAGACCATTGTCGTCGCCGTCTGTGTCTTATTCATGATGTTGCCGGATACGACCAGGACGGCCCCGAATTCGCCGAGCGAACGGGCAATCGTAAGCACGCCCCCGTACGTGACCGCCCACTGGATGGACGGCCAAGTGACCTTCCAGAAAATCGTCCAATCATAGGCGCCCAGCGTCGAAGCCGCCTCTTCCTGCTGCGTGCCAAGCTCCTGCAGCACGGGGGCTACTTCCCTGACCATCATCGGGAACGTCACGAACAAGGTCGCGAGCACCATACCGGGGAACGCATAGACGACAGGCATGCCCATCCCGGAGAACAGGGCGCCGAGCACGGTATTCGGCCCGAGCAGCAGCGCGATCATGAAGCCTCCGATAACCGGAGATACGGCGTACGGAAGATCGACGAGACTGTTCAGCAGCCATCGGACCCGCTTGCCCAGCCAGCTTCCGCGTACAAGCAGCAGGGCGTACAGGACGCCGAATATCGTATTGAGTGTCGTCACGACGATGACAACGGATCCGGTCATGGCCATCGCATGCAGCGCCTCCGGTCGGGTGAGAGCGGAAGCGAAGGAGAAGAAGCCGCCGCGGAATGCTTCGGCTCCGATCTGGGCCATTGGAGCCAGCAGCAGGAGCAAAAAGACGGCATACGTCATCCCGATTAAGGCGGAGCGCGCTTTGGACGGCTTCGTCGGTCTCGAATGCCGGGAAGATACGGCGAGGGACACGGGTGGGTCTGTCATGGCGATACCCTCCGCGACTGCAGCATGCCGACCAGCCAGAGAATCAGGAACGAGATCGTGAGGAGCAGGACCGAGACGACGGCGGCTCCTTGGGGATTGTCGCTCTCGATCTCCCCGAAAATGAACACCGACGCAACGAGCGTTTTGCCCGGGATGTTGCCCGCAATGAGCACGACAGCTCCGAATTCGGCCATCGCTCGGGAGAAGGCGAGCATCGCGCCGCTGAGGATGCCCAAACGCATTTGCGGCAGCAGCACGCGCACGAAGGTCTGCAGTCGGGACGCGCCGAGCGTGTAGGCCGCTTCCTCCTCGAATCGATCAGCCTCTTCGAGCAGCGGCTGCACCGCCCGGATGACGAACGGGAAGGTCACAAAGACCATCGAGACGACAATCGCCGGCTCGGCAAGCACAAGGCGCCAGCCAACGGCTTCCGCCGCCCGGCCCGCCAGGCTCCCGGGGCCGAGCAATAGCAGAATCATCAGCCCGCCCACCGCGGTTGGCAGCGCAAACGGGAGATCAACGAGGCTGTTCAACCATGCTCCTCCGGCGAACCGGTACCGATGAAGCACCCAGGCTGTCATCGTGCCGATGATCATATTGATTGCGGTCGCGATCAGCGCCAGACGGAATGTCAATGCAACGGCATGCCAGGCAAGTGGCTCGGTGATGCACTCTCGGAATGCCTGCCAGCCTCCGCTGAACGATTGCACATAGATTCCGCTGATGGGCAGCACAATGAGCAGAAAAACATAGAGCAGCAATGTCGAGCGGAAACCCCAGATTGCGCCTTTGTGCCGCAGGACACCATTCACCCCAGACTCCTCCTTCTGCAAGAAATACAAAATTATTCCCACTTGTTTACTTGGTTTTTATTGGGGTTACAATACCAAAAACGAAAACAAAACATCAATGCCTAACAGATTCTTATGCAACTTATTCGAAATGCTTAGGATAGGTGATTACCCAGTGCCTAGATTTTTGCGGAGTGTGATCATCTGGGGCGTTCGCGTCGAGCAAGAAAGGGAGTGCGGAAAGTGATTCAGAGGCTAAGGCAGCAAAATTCGAAGGGGAATGACGCGCATGGGAAGCCGTGTTATCGATGGTAGCGGAGCCAAGCGCGGGTACAAGCAAATCAAAACAGGGCAGCCGCTGCAAGATGACGGGCTGCCCTGCCTATCCGGATATGCAGGATATATATCGGGGGAAAGGTATGACCTACGCCGATTGTGCCGCATCCAATACCCTCCGGTACAAAAAACGAATATGGGCCAGGGCAGCCGGTCTGATCTCTTCATAGGTGACTTGATCTTGTATATAGAAGGAGATGAACCCGTGCATTGCCAAAAATAAACTAATCGGAATATGATGACGCTCTTGATCCGAATGCCCATTGGCTGCCATGGACTGCCTGACGATCGTCGAGAACATCTCCAGACAGCGGCCCTGCTCGGTCCGCGCATAGGCGAGTAATTCTTCATCTCGCGTCATGAACATAATCTCATAATGGTGGGGATGATCCAGACCGAACCGGACGAACTCCAGCATAACTTGCTCCATCTTGGACAGTCCTTCGGAAGGATCCTGGTTGAGTACACGTTCGAATAGCCGTTCGATCCGATTGAAATCTTCCCGGACCAGCGCATAGAACAGTTCGGCCTTATCTTTGAAATGATAGTAGAGTGAGCCGTGGCTGTACCCCAACTGCTGGCCGATTCTTCGCATGGAGATAGCACGGTACCCTTTGGTTACGAACAAGTGGCGCGCCACCTCCAAGATTCGCTCTCGCGACAATTCTTGATCTACTGCTTTTCTCGGCATAGCGGTTATTCTCCTTATTCCCCTTCAATGTAATAAGCAGGGGCTCCCTTCTGGATCACGGCCTGCCCTTGCGTGAGATCCGTGATCCAGGCTACAAACCGGTCGGCGTCCGACGCCGCGGGCAAGCACGTCAAGATCACCTTGTCGGTAAATTGCGTCTCTCCCATCCTCGTCCCATGGTTACGCAATTCATTTTCCAATTTGCCAAGCCATGTGTAATCAATGTCAACGAACACTTCCTGATGCAACACTTTCTCAATGGCCTCCGCTGCTTCGACAGCGGCAACGGCCCCATCAGTGTAGGCCCGAATCAGGCCTCCGGCTCCGAGCAGAATTCCGCCGAAATACCGGGTGACGACGATCACCGTATTTTTCAACCCTCGGTTGCGGATAACCTCCAGTATCGGCTTGCCGGCCGTCCCGCTTGGTTCGCCGTCATCCGACGCCTTCTGTATCTCGTCCCGCTCGCCTATCATATAGGCGGAGCAGTTGTGCGTAGCATTCCAATGCTTACGCTTAACGTCCTCTATAAATGCAATCGCCTCTGCCTCGGTCTCCACCGGGCGGCCATACCCGATAAAGCGAGACTTTTTGATCACAATTTCCTTGCTCCCGAATTGCCGAACTGTCTTGTAACGTTCTAACAGGGGAATCACCTCTCCATGCGTGTTCAACAAGGCCGGGCAACTGCCCCTGTCAAACAAACTTCTTCCATGAGCGCCAAAGAAAGCAGCTCTCCTGTACGGAGAACTGCTTCCCGGCTTATCGCTTATCTTCGATGTATTGGCGGATGTCCCGATTAGCGGGACAGTCTCGCCTCCAGTTCAGCCTTCTCTGCCTCATAGCCTGGTTTGCCCAGCAAGGCGAACATATTTTTCTTATAGGCTTCCACACCCGGCTGATCGAACGGATTGACGCCAAGCAGGTACCCGCTGATCCCGCATGCCTTTTCAAAGAAGTATACCAAATAGCCGAAGGAGTAAGGGGTCATGTCCGGAATCGTGACAATCAGATTCGGCACGTTGCCATCCGTATGCGCAAGCATCGTTCCTTCGAACGCTTTCTTGTTGACGAAGTCCATCGTCTTGCCGGCCAGGAAGTTCAGCCCGTCCAAATCGTCCGTCTCTTCCTGAATCGTTACTTGCTGCGGAACTTCCGCAACCTGAATCACCGTCTCGAACAGGTTCCGCGTTCCTTCTTGAATGAACTGCCCCATCGAGTGAAGATCGGTGGAGAAGTCGACCGCCGCAGGGTAGATGCCTTTGTTGTCCTTGCCCTCGCTCTCCCCATAAAGCTGCTTCCACCATTCCGATACATAGTGCAGGGACGGCTCATAGTTCACGAGAATTTCGATGGCCTTCCCTTTGCGATACAGCGCGTTGCGGACGGCCGCATACTGATAGCTCTCGTTCTGCGCCACATCAGGATTGCTGTACGCTTCCGCCGCGGCTTGCGCCCCCTGCATCATCTCGTCGATGCTGATGCCGGCAACCGCGATTGGCAGCAAGCCTACCGCCGTCAACACTGAGTATCTTCCGCCCACGTCGTCCGGAATGACGAACGTCTCATAGCCTTCCTCGGTCGCCAGCTTTTTCAGCGCGCCCTTCTCGCGATCCGTCGTCGCGAAGATGCGCTTTTTCGCTTCTTCCTTGCCGTATTTTTTTTCCAGCGCGTCGCGGAAGATGCGGAACGCAATCGCCGGCTCTGTCGTTGTGCCGGATTTGGAGATGACATTGACGGAGAAATCCTTGCCCTCGATCAGTTCCATCAGATGAGCGATATACGTCGAGCTGATGTTGTTCCCCGCGAAATAAATCTCCGGCGTCTTGCGCTTGTCCTTCGGCAGCATGTTGTAGAAGGAATGCCCCAGCATCTCGATAGCTGCGCGCGCGCCCAGATAAGAGCCCCCGATGCCGATCACGATCAGCACGTCGGAGTTGGATTGAATTCGGGCCGCCGCTTCCTTGATGCGTGCGAATTCTTCCTTGTCATATTGGGAAGGGAGAGCGATCCAGCCAAGATAATCTGAACCGGCTCCGCTCTTATTATGTAATTGCTCATGCGCCAGGCGAATGGGCTCTTTGAAGTAGTCAATTTCATGCTGACTTACGAATGTCAACGCCTTGCTGTAATCAAAGTGCACTTTTTGGGTCATCATACACCCTCCTCGAGTATTGGTTGACTTTGCCACTTTAACACATGAAAATCAATATAGTCCTAGGATACTGGATTTCTCCTCGGAACACAAGGGAACACCTGGTAATGAAAAGGTTTACATAATAGAAATTAATTTAGATCATCCCCTGAAACGGGCGGCAACATACAGAAACAAGCGCTGTCAAGAAGGTTGCTTTCCTATGTTACAATGGGGACGGAAGGGAAAAGACAACGTGAGGTGACGATGCAAATGAAAGTAGCCGTATTAGGTTTAGGAACGATGGGGGCGCCAATGGCTGCCAATCTGATTCGCCAAGGCTTCGAGGTAACGATATATAACCGTTCCGCCGGCAAAGCGGACGAGCTGGTAGCGATGGGTGCCCGCGCAACGCAATCGCCACAGGAAGCGGCCCTTAATCAGGATATCGTCTTGACGATGGTAAGCGAAGACCATTCGATTGAAGCCGTCTATTATGGCGAGCAGGGTCTGCTTGACAGCGTTCGCGAAGGCATGGTCGTGATTGATTCGAGCACGATCTCGCCTGCTCTGGTCAAGCGGGTAGCTGCGGATGTGGAAGCTCGCGGGGGAACCTTCCTCGACGCTCCGGTTACGGGAAGCAAGCCGGCCGCGATCGCGGGCACGCTCGTGTTCATGGTCGGCGGACCGGAGGAGTCGCTCTACAAGGCAATTCCAGCATTCGAAGCGATGGGAAACCGAATCATCCATGTCGGACCGAACGGCAGCGGATCCATCACGAAGCTAGCCCATAACGCAATCGTCGGCATCAACAATGCGGCGCTCGCCGAAGGCTTCTCGATGGTGGCGCGCGCGGGCGTCGACCCAGCGGCCTTTCTCGAAGTGGTGCGCAACGGCAGCGCCGGCAGTACAGCAGCCGAACTGAAGGGAGAGAAAATGATCGAAGGCGACTTCGACAATCAATTCTCCTTGAAGCTGATGTTGAAGGATCTGAAGCTCGCTTCCCGTCTTACCGAAGATATGCAATCGCCTTCCCCGATGCTGGATGCGGCCAAGAGCCTGTTCCAGATGGGGCAGACGGCCGGGTATGGCGAAGAGGATTTGTGCTCCGTCGTAAAAATGTACGAGCAGTGGATTGGGCAGCCGATCGGGAAAAGCAACTAAACGTCGATGCACTCCCATCACGTATTGGCTTTGCCTTTGTTCCACCGTAAAGCCATCCTTCTGTCTGCACAAAGACCGCTGGCAACGAACTGAGCCCTATGCCCATATCCGTCAGCCAGCGGCCTGTATGGTATTGCTATTGCAATCCAGCCAATCGCGCCGGATCACGGTTTATGTTATTGCTTGAGGCTTGATCTCACAGCAACGCCTTCACGCGGTTGACGACATTCTCAACCGTGAAGCCGTATTCGGCCATGACACGGTCGCCAGGCGCAGAGGCGCCGAACGATGAAATGCCCAAGATGTCGCCTTGATCGCCGACATAACGTTCCCACCCGAATGGATGAGCCATTTCCACCGCCAGGCGGGCCTTGACATTCGGCAACAGGACGGCATCCTTGTATTCCTGCGGCTGCTTGTCGAATAGATCCCAACTCGGCATGCTGATGACGCGAACGTGGATGCCTTCTTCAGACAACACTTGCTGCGCGCGCACAGCCAACTGCACCTCGGAGCCCGTCGCAATAATCTGCGCCTGCGGCTGGCCGTTCGCCGCGTCGCTTACAACATACGCGCCGCAGGCTACGCCTTCGCGCGCGCGTTCCGCCGATGTCTCCAGAATCGGCAAGTTCTGGCGCGTCAGGACGAGCACGACTGGCTTCGAATGGTTCTCCATCGCATACGCCCAGGCAGCCGACGTCTCGTTGCCGTCAGCCGGACGGAGCACCGTCAAGCCCGGAATGATGCGAACGGAAGCCAGCTGTTCAATCGGCTCATGCGTCGGTCCGTCTTCGCCGACCGCAATGCTGTCATGCGTCAGCACGTAGGTGACCGGAAGCTGCATCAAGGCAGATAGGCGAACCGCCGGACGGAGGTAATCCGTGAACACGAAGAAGGTGCCGCCGAACACCTTCACGCCGCCGTGCAGCGCCATGCCGTTCATGGCCGCCGCCATCGCGAACTCGCGGACGCCGAAGTAAATGTTGCGGCCGTTATATTGGCCCGGTCGGTATACCGGCAAGCCTTTGAGATGCGTCATCGTGGAGCTCTCTAAGTCCGCTGATCCGCCCGTCAGGTGCGGCACGTTGCCTGCCAAGCCGTTCAGCGCGTTGCCGGAAGCGACGCGTGTCGATACCGACTTGTCCTCTACCGTGTAGGCCGGCAGGTTCGCATCCCAATTTGCAGGCAGCTCGCCCTTCACGGCCGTCTCGAATTGGCTGGCCAATTCCGGATGCGCCTGCTTATATTGCTGGAACATGCGATCCCAAGCTTCGTTCGCCTGGATTCCCTTGTTCTTCACATTCGCTTCGAAATGTTTGTATACTTCATCCGGCACGAAGAAATCTTCATGCTCCCATTGGTAAAATTGCTTCGTCAGCTTCGCTTCCTCCGCTCCGAGCGGGGAACCGTGGGTACCGCCATGGCCGCCCTTGCCTTGCTTGTTCGGGCTACCGTAACCGATCACCGTGTTCACTTCGATAAGCGTCGGCTTATCCTCTACTTGCTTCGCCTGCGCCAATGCGCGCGCGATCGCGTCGAGATCGTTGCCGTCCTCGACCAGCAGCGTCTGCCAGCCGTACGCTTCATAGCGCTGGCGCACATTCTCGCTGAAGGACAGGTCCGCTTCCCCGTCCAGCGTAATATGATTGGAATCGTACAGAACGATTAATTTGCCCAATTTTAGATGGCCGGCCAGAGAAGCCGCCTCGCTTGCCACGCCTTCCATCATGTCCCCGTCGCCGCAGATGACGAAGGTATGATGGTCAATGACTGAATAACCGTCACGATTGTACGTGGCCCCCATTTGCGCCTCGGCCATTGCCATGCCGACAGCCATGGCGATGCCTTGGCCCAGTGGACCCGTTGTCGCGTCTACCCCTGCTGTATGGCCGAACTCAGGATGCCCCGGCGTCTTGCTGCCCCATTGGCGGAACTGCTTGATTTCATCCAACGGAAGATCATAGCCGCTCAGATGAAGCAATCCGTAAAGCAGCATCGAGCCGTGCCCCGCAGACAATACAAAGCGGTCACGGTTCATCCACGTCGGATTGGCCGGGTTATGCGTCATCTCTTTCGCGAACAGATGATAACCCATCGGCGCCGCCCCCATTGGCATTCCCGGATGTCCCGACTTTGCTTTTTCGATTGCATCAATAGCCAAGGTTCGGATGGCCGCTACAGAGAGCGTATCCAATTGCGCTTGGTTGACAGTCATTGCTGATTTCCTCCTCATATCTTTCTCTGTGATCAAGCGAACGATCAGCCGTGGCAATTCCCCCACCCTCGCTCAACTTGTCCTTGGATGCATTTGATTTATTGTACCATTACTCTTGCTTCGACGCCACTTTTTACCTGATAAAAAGCAGCCTCCGACTGTTTGAACTCCCCTTGCGATGCCCACAAGCCGCTATTGCGCAGCTTGTCCCGTATACCATGCGGCAATACGCTGATTGATCTCTTCTTCCGTCCGCTCCGGCAGCAGTTCCGCGTCGACAATCATGTCGTACAACCGCTCCATCGGCTCGCGCGGATCGGCCTTCTTTGCTTTGGCGTCGTTTTTGAGCACATTCCACGTCTCTAGCACGAAGCTGCGGCAGTGAACATCCTGCTTGTCGAAGAAGTGGCGCATTCGCTCAACGTCCTCCCAGAACTCCTCGCCGAAGCGTTCCTTGGCGTTGCCGCGCAGGAGCGCGATCTCCGCCTCGTACATCGGACGCTGCTTCGTCTCTTTACCGATCCACGGCGTCTCCAGAATAAACGGTCTGCCGAGCAGCCCTTCATGCTGCACGACATTGCGAATCACGTCAAAGCCGAGATAGCCCGCTCCGATAGGCGCGTGGCGGTCTTTGGCCGCCCCGGTCGGATTTTTGCTGTCATTGATATGAACGACGGCGATCCGGCCGAGGCCGATCACGCGGTCGAACTCCTCCAGCACGCCATCCAGATTGCTGACGATATCGTAGCCGGCGTCATGGATGTGGCAGGTGTCCAGACAGACGGTCAGGCGGCTGTTGTCCTCGACCTTGTCGATAATCGCCGCGATCTCCTCGAAGCTGCGGCCGACCTCGGTGCCTTTGCCCGCCATTGTCTCCAATGCGATGTTCACATTCGTCTCCTTCGTGTTCTGCAGCACTTCATTCAAGCCTTCCGCAATGCGGTTCACCCCGTATTCGGCATCCTTGTCCGTATAGGCGCCGGGATGAAGCACGATATGATTGACGCCGATGCAATCCGTGCGTTGTATCTCCTCCTGCAGGAACGATACGGCCAATTCGAACGTCTCGGGCTTGTACGACCCGAGGTTGATAATATAAGGCGCGTGCACCACGATTTCGTCGATGCCATGCTTGTTCATCAGTTCCTTGCCTTCCTCGATGAACAGCTTGTCTATCGGTTTGCGCCGCGTATTTTGCGGCGCTCCGGTATATATCATGAACGAGCTGGATCCATAGCTTAACGCTTCCTTCGTCGCCGTCAACAGCCCTTTTTCGGAAAAGGATACATGAGAACCAATCTTCAGCATACGTGCGCTCCTCTCAAATCATTTCCCTTATTCTACAAGGATTATTGAAATAAATCTAGGCATTGTTGCCACCGTAAGGCAACCTTTGCAAAAATGCTGTAGTGGTGCGGATTGGCGGGATTTCTAGGTGAGTACGAGCAGCCAGGCCAAGTGTATGTGTTTTAAGGGGCTGTTCCTTGCTTGTCTCGCTGAAAACCTTTATGGCCTCCAGAGTGCATCTCAGTCCAAATCCCCATGCTCCATCGCGTTTCCGTTCGTTATTATCAGCCTTACTCGAAATTATCAAATTTACATTTTTGTAGAGGAATAACTTTTGTACGGTACTTCCATTTATAACCGAGATATATCATTAAGAAGATAGGTAGTTCAATATATGTCAAAAATGAATTTTTCCAATCAATAGAATAGTTCAAAAATGCTTGATAATATTCGCCAACAATAACGATTATACAAAATGTTAAAGAAAACATAGGCCCTAACGGGAAAAAACGAGCTCTGTAAGGAAGCTTCTGTAAATCATGACCTTGCTGAAGAAAAGCACGCCGGAAACGATAATGGCTTATGGCTATACCAAACCAAGTGAAAAAACCACACATACCAGATATATTTAGAAGCCACAAATAAACGATTCTGTCCCCGAAAAAACAAACAAAAAAAGCAAGCATACCGATAACTGTTGTAATTAATAACGCATTGATTGGAAGACCACGTTTATTCAGCTTTGCTAAAAACTTAGGTGCTTTTCCATCTTGCGCTAGCTTCCATAATATTCGTGTAGATGCATACATACCAGAATTACCAGCCGAGAGCACAGACGATAAAATAACAGCATTCATAAAAGCTGCCGCGAAAACAAAACCAGCTTTCTCGAATACAAGCGTAAATGGACTTACGTGAATATCATTCAAGTTACTAACAAGCAAACTCGGATGCGTATAAGGAATAATTAAAGCGATAATAAAAATAGTCAGAACATAAAAAAGAAAAATACGCCAAAATACCTGTCGGATGGAACGAGGTACACTTTCTCGTGGATTTTTACTCTCACCAGCTGCAACGCCAATGAGTTCCGTTCCTTGAAACGAGTAACCAGCTACTATAAAAACACCAAAAATAGTGAAGAATCCACCATGAAAGGGTGCATCATCAATATAAAAATTGTGAAAGTCAATACGTTCATTTCCTAAGATGCCGATAATCATCAATATACCGACAATAAAGAAAACGATAATGGTCGTCACTTTAATAATGGCAAACCAATATTCAGACTCTCCATAACCTTTCGTAGATAAAAAGTTAAGCAGAAAAATGAAAATCAAAAACAAGAAGCTCCATAGAAAGGAGTTACTATTAGGAAACCAATACTTCATAATAATTGTCGCCGCAACTAACTCAGATGCAATGGTAATCGCCCAATTAAACCAGAAGTTCCATCCTAACGCAAAGCCAAACGCTGGATCTACAAAGCGAGATGCATATGTGCTAAATGACCCAGAATCCGGCATGTATGTAGCCAGTTCTCCTAAACTTGTCATTAAGAAATAAACCATTGTTCCAACTGCAATATAGGCAATAAGTGCCCCCCCAGGACCTGCTTTAGCAATTGCGCCACCGCTAGCAAGAAATAGCCCAGTACCAATAGATCCACCAAGCGCGATCATGGTGAGATGACGTGTCTTTAAAGTTCTTTGCAATCGCTTTTGATTTGGTTGATTCACGATGTATCCTTCACTCCTTTTGTACGAAAATGACACCTTGCACGAAACGCCTCAATAATTGCCGAGAAGGCATTTTTGCCTATCTCTTGAGAATTGGGTGATCGTTATGAAGCTTGTTTCTTGCTCTCATCAGGATGATTGAGTCTTCGTATGCGAACAACTGCGAAAGGAGTACGACACACCGGAAGCCCTGTTGTTTTTGTAGCACTTCTACAGCGACCTGATCTTCTGGATTACGGCAATCGATCTATCTGCTACAGCTTCCTTCATGCATTCTGCTTACTCCTCCAATCCCAGAGGCCGAAAGCCCCATGATCCCGCCGATAAGCTCCGCTGCTTGCTTCTCTTGACCAAGCTCGGGCTGAGCGTCGATGACGGAGTCATCGCAATTAACCGGGAAAGAAAGGAAAAAAGAACGAAAAGCAAGAACCCAAAACTCCAAAAACGCTTGTTCCGCGCAAGCCAACATGACTCCGTGTCGTGGATCCGCGGCTGCCGGGAACGGTACACAGAACTCATCCTCAACCGTTTATTGGACGGGGTAAAGGCCAGCATAAAAAACAACGTGTTACGCGAATGTTTATTGAATACCGAGGGGAGGAAAAAATATAAAAAACCTTTGAAATATATAATATTCAAAGGTTAAATCGCTCTCATGGTAGTATGAACTCCGAATCGACGTTTACGATTTTTTTCTATTCTCTCGCTCTTTTTGTAACATCCTCTGAAACTCTCTCGCTTGTGCCATTCTCTGCGTAATTGAATCAGCTCTTTTCCGAATCACGTGAGAATTCGAGGGAGTCACTTCTTGAAACTGTGTTATTTCTTCCTGAGCAGAAATAAAACAAGCCAGCGACTGCGATTGTTCAACTCCAATTGGTGAAGCATAAACAGAACCAAATAAAGAAAAAATCATAGCGCAAGCAAACAAACTTGAAATCATTTTTTTAATCATCTACTACCCTCCAAAATATCGTTTTTTTCTGTAGATGGATATTCCAAGTTGTATTTACCTGAATATACCATAGAATTATAAAAAAAAAAAGGGGGGGGATGTAAAATAGTTGGCGTAAAACTCCAAAACCTAATGAAAGCTGGGCATCTGGACTTCCCTCCACTTTCTATTACACGAACTCTCGAAATATAACCAAGATGGTGGTATAATTTGTATAATTTCATTGGATATTCATAATTGAGGCCAACGAGGCGGTTACGGATTTAAACTTACATCAATGTACGCGCGCGAAGCGAAAATATTTTTATCCGGTGAGGTGGAAATGCATGTATTCTTTGTTCTATGTACCACTCATGGCCGGCGGGCCTACCAAGTGGTTCATGAATTCCATCGCGTTCTGGACTTTCGTTCTGCTTGGATTCATGGCCATCGGCGGATTTTTTATGTTCCGTAAGTTTCTCAAAGTGCTGCCGAAGAGCGACGGCATGTCCAAGCTAGACTGGCAAAATTACTGGGTGGAGCGAAGCCGGGCGATATGGACCGAGGATACGAAGGCGTTGCTGGACATGCTGGTCGCCCCGGTTCCGAAGCCGTTCCGCGATATCGCGCGCCACTCTATCGCCGCCAAGATCGGCGAAGTCGCCATGGAGAGCGGCGCCACCGAAGTGACCCGCGAACACTGCATCAAGGGATATATTCTAGCGACGCCCAAGCGGGATTACCGCAGCCTCGTCCGCTACCTGGACAAAAACAACATCGACTACAGTCCATTCCTTCATCTGTTGAACAAATAGCCAGCCACAGCCGGACGAAGGAGACGCACCCCATGTTCATGCAGCCAGTTGATCCAAAACTGGAGATGTGATCCGGTAATGCGAAGCGGCGGCGGATGCGATTCCTACCGCACGGCTCGTCAAGCTCCACATCACCCCGTGCTCTCTAATGAGGGCGGGGTCTTTCTCCAAGAAGCGGCATGATGTCCATGTATGCGAGTCTGGCCTCTTCGGTCATCGCAAATTGCTTGTCATTGGCAGCATTCAGCATCGCCCCGACGCGTTGTACCTCAGCTTCATAGCTATGGTACAAGTCATCGGCAGCCGACGCCAATAATTTTGCCTTCTTGCGGTCGCCGATTATCGCGGAGTGGCGTGCCTGCTCGGCCAGCCGCCCAATCGCTTCCGTCCGCAAGTCGCGGTCAAACGGGGCGCAGGCGATGGCCTCCCGCCAATATCCAGCTTCATTTGCCGCGCGGTCGAGGCGGATGCTCGCCAAGGCGAGCTCGCGGTAGAGAGCGACACCGCTCCGTTCATAACGGCGTCCTTCCGCGAGCAAGGCGATGGCCTCTCCCGGCGGCAAGGTTCGCGATACCGCGATGCGAAGCTCCGTGTCGGCTGGCGTCAGCTTCAACGCCAGCGTGCCGTCGGCATCCGCAAGCGGCTGGGCCACGGCGTGTACAGCCGCCAGCAAGCCTCCGGCGCCCAGCGGCAGCGCCAGCAGAAGTGACGCCATACGGCCCAGACGCAGGTGTACCCTTCCATAGCCGGGCTCTCCCGCGCCTTCCGCCAACACCAGCAAGGCAAGGAGCAGCAGCACGAAGAAGCCGAAGGCCATGTCGAAGTCGACTGCGCTGTGCAGCAGGAGCACGGCCGCGGCCATGGCCAATCCCTGGTGACGGCGCCAAGCAATAAAGAGCGCCGCCGCAGCCAGTATGAGCGCGGGCGCCGTTCCGATGACGCCGACGTCGAGCAGCAGGTCGAAAAGGCTGCTGTGCACCTCTTTGCCAACATAGGGCGCGCTCTGAATACGCGCGAACTGTTGCCGCCAAGCTTCCCCGCCAGCACCGAACCACGGATGCTCCCGCCACAATATCAGCGCATCGCGGTAGAACTGCATCCGCGCACCTGCGGTCGCACAATGATCCGTTAGGCGCTCGGATGCCCCCTGCGGCATCAGCAGCAGACCAAGAACTGCAGGTGCCACCGCAATCAAGCACGAGCATACGATTCCGTGTCGGCGGGAAGGCTGCAGACGGTGAAGCAGCGCTTCTCCACTTAATAAGCCCACCCAGACCGCTGCCACGGCTAACGGAATCATACCGCGATGATCCGGCCACAAGGAAGCGGCGCTCGCGGCCCCGGCGAAGCCCCATGCTGCCGAGCGGGCGGTTAACGCGATATAAGCGCGCCGTCTTTTATGCAAAAACAACAGCCCGACAACCCACACAAAAGCGACAACCAGCCACGAGCCCCGGGACTCCGTCAGCATCAGGACGACCATGTGGGGAAGGACTGGCAACAGCACCGCCATACGCGCTCGGAAGCCGAAGGCGATCTGGACAAGATAAAGCTGAAGGAGCAGAAAAGCGCCCGTTACCGCTCCGAGGGTGTTCGGATATTGCAGCAATCCGGCCAAACGGAATTCCCAAGCGGAAATTTCGACGTTTTCGCTTGTCATGAGGCCGGCTGCATAAGGCAACCATCCACCCAGCATAAAGAGCGAACTCAGGCTATTGACGATGCCAACGACGAGGAGGGCTTGCAGTCCTTTTGTCCACGATGAGTCGGCGCTTGGCCGGCAAAAAAATGCGGATATCGCGATCGCCCACCCGGTATACATCGCATAGCGAATCAACTGCATATGAGTGCCGTGCACGCTCGCCGGATCGAGGAAGCGGACGATGCCGTAGGCGACCAGGAGAACGAGCGGCAGCAGAATGGCAGCGGATAGAACTGCGCGCTTCATGAGAAGAAGCGCAACCGTTGCAGCACACATCAGAGCAGAGAGCACGACAGTATCCTGGTTATAAAACAAGCCGTTCAGCCACAGCGTTAGCAGCAGTATGCCGGCTGCGGCCCCGGCAGCCGCCGCGGTCCATCCTCCGTTGCGTTCGCTTGTATCGTTCATCCGTTCTTCTCCACCTATCGCTCTATCTATCTCCATTATTATGGTCATAATAGCAAAAGGCCAACCGTAAGGTTAGCCTGTAGTAGTTCCCGATGTTCTATTCCAATGTTAAGATGGAAGCAGCGATAGAATGACTTTCGCGTTGAAATACGTATTATTGTACATCACGAGCCATCGATACGCATCCATCAGATCCAGCCCGTTATTTTCATGATCACGGTCTATTTGCTCCAATTGGCTTCGTACGACATCGATACCGATAAGATGCACGACTCTATCAAGCGTAACATTGGAGGGTTCATATAGATACAATCCGTAAGTACCTGCCTGCAAAGCTGGCAGCTTCTGGTTCGGACCATTGATTTCATCGATTGCAAATTCAAGATCCCCGTCTGAATCCGCCGCCCGCGCTTTCCCAGCATCTACCCATCCTAACAGTTCCGTCTCGCCGGGTATTATAGTTGTAAGGGGAGCCAGCACATATTTCCCTTGAGCGACCTGGGTAAATCCGATCGTATTGTGCGTCTCCGGATAGGTTCCTGCAATGCCTGCCTCATCTGAGCGCCAAGCTTTGAACGTTACTACGCCGCTGGCCTTCCCGTTCCGACCGTCATCACCCCGGATTGTCAACGCAAAATCTTGCTCGATATGTGACGTAATGGTCAACATACCCTCATTAACGGATGCCGTTACTCCAGTTACCGGATCTACGGTGTAATACAGGTTGTCATCATCCGCGTCCGTGAAGACCTTCATCTCGTTCAAATTGAAGGCGTACTCCTTGCCCTTAACCAAGGTTATGTCCGGCTGCGGCTGAAATACGGGATCCCAGTTGGTTGAGACGTCAAAGAAATAGGAAGCGGTATAGCCGTTTACGTCGGTTGCCTTTATCGTGATTCTGGTATCTCCTGTATTTCCGAAATAAATCAAAGAATAAAAACCTCTACATGGACTTGAGAAGTCCGAGCCAAGACCAAAAATACCGTTGCTATCATGAAGCTCAAAAGCTCTATCTTCCCATCTTATATTACCGAAAAATAAACCGCTTAGGTCTATTGTCTTCATTTGATATGAACTGCTGTCTACTAGATTGACATAACTGTCCTCTTCTTCATTTATCCGGACACGCGGAGCTATGCGGACAGACACATGATCAACGGTAACCGTAAACTTATGTACAAGTTCTACATTTTGGGCGGTGGTCCATTTGTATTCGACGGTCGTTGTACCGTAGGTTTTACCTGTAATTGCATATTGGCCCAGAACCGGATCTACCGAGACTTCCGCCACCGTGGGATCAAGGTTGACGGTCTGGATGTAGGTTCCTTCTGTGACGGTCAGCGGAGTCGGAATATATGTCGGATCCGCCTTCAATCCTACATCATAGGAATCGATCTGCTTCTGCGGAAATATCCTTCCGGCTTCTGCAGTTCCTGGAAGAAGAAATAACATGACGCCGAATACAGCTAGTCCGCAGTAAGATAAGAAATACCGTAAAGATGATATTTTCAAATTGCTTCTCCTTTCTTCGAGAAGGGATATCGTGCCGACAAGTTATCTATACATTCTGCTTCTTATCGACATAAGCCGTAATCTGTTCGCGCAGGATGAAGGCGCGCAAGGAGCGGAGGGAGGCTTCGTCGGGGCATTCCAGTCTGGCTCCGTACCCCATCCCTTCCTGGCTGGATCCGTCCCCCGTCCCTTCCAGTCTAGCTCTGTTCCCCACCCCTTCCAGTCTAGTTCTGTGCCCCGTCCCTTCGGGATGGCGGAATCGGCGCACAATCTCGAAGCGGCAGGTCAAGATGAAGCCCAACTGCAGCTCCGCTTCGACCCACATGCCTTCGCACAGCGGTTCGCCTTCGTCCAATATGAAGCCTACGCCGGACAAGCTAATATCAATCAGATGTATCGGCCTTCCGCTCGGGGTGGCGCTCAGGTTTTCCTGGAGTGAGGCTTCGGGATAAATGAAGCCTTGCTTGTGGATGGTGATCCGCGGCGACTCGCGCTTGTCCGTGAATCGCTGCTGCTGTTGAGGTGGATGGATGAGCAGCAGAGAGCCCTCGTTCCGGGCAATGATTTTGGTGAAGAAATTGACGATGCCCATTCCGGAATAGATCGTAACTTTAACTTGCTCCCCCAATTCGAAGTTTTCGAATTGCGGCAATTCTATATCGATCATATCGCCTTCCATATAAGATAACATACCCGTTGCCACGCAACCGCCGCCTTCGATCACAGTCCGGCAGTTCAACAAGGCGCCCGACAATAAACCCGGGCTGTCCACCGTGTATGTCTGATTCCTCATGTAATTAAACCTCCTCATATCTCTTCGTGCCAGGGTGTCATATCGGTTCAGATGCGCTATGCAGGCGGTCCCGCAGGCAAGCTGCTCGTCATCCAGCATCTGTTTCCAGAGATCAAAAATATGCATAGTCCGAATGACCTACTATACTTTATCGACGGATCGGCCGCTAATGTGAAGAGCTTCTTATCCCGGAGGGCTTAGGAACGATGATGCTGAGCAAGGAACCGATCGCGCGGATCGAAAAAGAACCCTCCAGGCTGGTATGGTTCTCGTCCTATTTACGTCTTATATTGAGATTATGATGACGGGCTTGAATGGAGCGACCATCGGCAGACGCATCGATCGGCCAAGACCGGGTTCATTGAAGCGCCTCCAGATCAACCCGGCCGTCGGACAGCTCTTCGCGAGGCAGGCCGCCCTTCTCCAACGCTTCATCCGGGCATTCCGCGAGGCGTTCATAGAATCGTACGCCCCGGCGCTTGCGCCGCTCCGCTTCCTCCGGCAGGCCGGCGGCCTGCCGCACCCAGCGGAACAGCGCATCCTCGGCCTCGGCGTAGCGGCCTTCCCGTTCGAGCCAAGCCCACAGGCGCTCAAGTAACTCGTCCGGCATCCGGTAGCCCTTCAACTCCCGCAGCAGACGCTCCGCTGTCTCCATGACGGGAAGCAGGCGCCGGTCGCTGCCATGCAGCATCGACTCGAGAAGCAGATGCAGGCTTTTAATGGATCGCATCACATACAGGTCCTCGATGAAGGCATCTTCGGATACAGAGCGGGAAGCGTCACTACCAGGCTTCTCTTGGCGTTCGGCCAGCACCTTCTCCCGTTCAAGCTTCGCCCGCTCGTGGAGCAGGAGCGCGAAGGCCTGAAGCTCGTCGGCATGCAGCCGCCCATTGGTCCGGAACAGATGAATCAAGTCCTCTCCGGTCAGCCGATCGGATAGCTCGCCATTCATGCGAAACCTCTCCCGCATCAGTTCATCCCATTCGAACAACAGCTCAGTCCGTTTTTTCTGCTGCCGCAGGTTCATTGCTTTGCCGATCATGTCGGTCATCTCCTGCACCAGCCGCAGCAAATAATCTTTTCTATACATGAATCCACCTCCTTGCCCAAGATGATAAGGTGTTGCCTAACCTATTGTACGAGCAGCGATAATCGTGCGTGGAAAGTGAGCGTTCGTTAGGATCACGGTCTGATTCCTCCGGCGCGACAATCCGATCCTTCTCCCCAGCCACGAGCTCCTCCATATGCATGCTGAATTGGGGATGAACTGCGATCGTTGGCATAGCTATCTCCTCTTTTCTGTAAGCGCCGCGTATCGTATACACGTCGTTGTATATGATAAACGCTTGTCAAAAAGCGTAAAAAAATCCAACACTTCCTCAAGATGGATTCTATGAAACGCTTTTTCTACATAGATATAGAATAATATTACACGAATTGAATACCGCTGAATCAGCACCTTCTATGGCGCAGTGTCTTCTCCAGTATTTGTTGTCCGGCCGCGAAAGGAGGTGATCATCATGGAAGGGTTCGAAATGTTCTTCGCCACGAGTGCGTTTGTGCTCGGCCTGGTTCAGCTTATCATTAAGCTGACGGACCGGCAGGATAAAAAATGATCCGTTCATGCCAGGAACGGATCACGCATAGGGGTTAACGCGATCAGTGCCAAAGAGTCGGATGTCGGGTCCGGCTCTTTTGTCTGTGTCCGAACCTGTCGAACGGGTACCTCCCCAGGCCCACGACATCATTCATATGGGGAAAAACCATTTTTTATTCCTTGCACTCCCCCGGAAAAGATTGCAAAATGGCATCCGCCAGTTCATGCGCCATCTTCATCACGAAGCGGAGAGAGGTTGTCTGCAGGGTCCAGTACGGCTTCGGTCCGTTCGTATTGACGACGGCGGCGATGCTGTATCTGCCTACGGCAGGGAGTGCCATACCTACCGACACCGCGGGAAGCAGCGGCTGATTGCCGACCAGATAATAGCCTACCGTCGAAGGATGGCCAAGGCAGGCGTCAATCGCAATGGTGAGGAGACTCTCCGGCAATCCGGCGAGCTTCACCTCCAGATTGGACGAATCGCAAGGCTCGTCCAGGCAACCGATCACATTCGTCCATCCGCTCTCCCGCAGCCTTGTTCCAACCAGCGGGCCAAGCGCGTCTCCCGTTGAACGGTCGGTTCCGATACAGATGAACACGATCGACTCGGACGGATGCGCCGCGGCCACCGATTGCAAAAAACCGGACAGATGCGCTCCCGCCATCTTCTGCCGCCGCTCCGCGGACCGGGGATCCAGGGTCCGAGATAAATTGAACTGCATCGGTTGCGTACTCCTTTTCATCTTCATGATGCCTTATTGTACTTCACATTCCCTCCCATGCCAAGCCAAGCCAATTCCGCAAGCCATCTGGAACGGAACGCATCTTGGGAGTTCGTTCAGTTTCCGCCGTATTCGTGATACAATACGAGAGGGTCGCTCACAACCGTTCGAGGAGGAATCGCATGATTACCAATGAAAAAACGCAGCAGAACGTGGAATTGATGATCGAGGCGATCAAGGGGCGCCTGAAGATGGCGACGGCTGCCGCGATGCAGCCCTCCGCCTTCTCCGTGGAGCAGTATGACGATATTAAGGAAGTATACGATATCGTCATGAGCAAGTCGTCGTACAGCATCAGTGAAGTGGAAGCGCTCGCCTCCGAGCTCGGCCGCCTGCGCCGGGGCTGAGTTCCTGCCCTTGACCGGGCCGGTAGGGCCGACAGCCGGTCAAGGGCGGGATGAAACGGTGCGAAGCAGCGCGGCCAGACCCGACAACCGCTCGGAATCGATCGGAGACAACGCCCGCGTTCCCTGCCTTACGTTCGATCCGAAATGGACATGGCGGACGCCCGTCTCCTGAATGAATCCGCTGACCGACTCCACCGTAAGCCCGCTGCCAGCCAGAATCTCCAGCGAAGAGCCTTCCGCGCGCCGGACCATCTCGGCGATCACATCGGTCGCCTGCAGGGCGCTCGGCTGTCCTCCCGAGGTCAGCACGCTTGTAATCTGAGGATACCCAAGCAGCACATGGAGCGCTTCATTGATGTCCCTCGTCTCGTCCACGGCCCGATGGAAGGTCATCGGCAGATCATCAGCGGCCTCCAGCACCTGCTCCAAAGCGGCCTTGTCTATCGTTCCTTCAGGCGTCAAGGCGCCGAATACGATCGCGTTCGCTCCGGTGGAACGGATAAGCCGCACATCGGCCACAATGGTTCGCATATCATCCGCATCATAAATAAAAGATCGGCTGTGCGGCCGGATCATAACGTTGACCGGTATATCCACCGCCGCCACCGCCTCTTGCACAAGTCCAAGGCTCGGTGTCAACCCGCCTTCAGTAATGGCAGTAATCAGCTCAATTCGATCCGCCCCGTTCCGGGCCGCCGTCACCACCTCTTCCCGTGTCGTCCCTATCACTTCTAACAGCACTTGCTTCATCTTCATCACCCTGCCTCACTCCATCGTTCCGTCTTCGCTTCCGGCCGCTTACGTTCCCGGCTTCAGCACGAAGACGGCCTGTTGTGCCCCGACCTGCCGGCCGTTGTCATTGAAAATCACTGCCGGTATCCGGTTGCGAAGAAGCTCCACCGTCTCCCGGCGCTCGTACCCGATCTGCTCCAGAATGGAAGCGGCCACCAACGCCCCATCTTCATCCGATCCGTCGGCGATCTTGAAGGCGAAGCCGAGCCGCTCCTTCGTCAGTGCAAAGGCGAAGATGCCTTTGAACCCGCCCTTGGCGATGATGTTGTCATCCTCCATCAGCAGCGAGTCGACCCGGTCCGTGCCGCCGACCAGGAACGGATAGCGCCGCATCGCGCCACGAACGCGCGCCGCGGCTTCCCTCGTGGGCCTGTCTCCGATCAGGTCAGGACAGGCCAGCTTAAGGTAAGCGGTCGCCAGGCCGGTCAGCGGAATGCCGTATACCGGGAATCCGCATCCGTCCGTCCCTTGAATCATCTCCTCCTGCGGCACTTCAGACATGTAGCTGATCATGTCTTTCATCTGGCGCTGCGCCGGATGCAGCGGATCGGCATACGTTCCCATGTCCATGCCAGCCATCTTGCTCCAGGCCAACACGCCGAAATGCTTGCCGGCGCAATTATGGTACATGCGCCGCCGGTCTCCGCCCTGGCGAAGCAGCGCTTCCCTCGATTCCTCGTGGAGCGGCAGGGAAGGGCTGCAGATCAGCTCCTCGTCGTGAAGCCCGCAATGCCTCATCACATGCTCCAACGTATCAACATGCGCCGCTTCTCCCCGGTGCGAGGCGGTCATAAGCGCCAAGTCCCGATCCTCTAGCTGGAAATGATCCAGCATGCCGCTTCGCACGACCGGAATCGCCTGCAGCGGCTTGGCTGCCGAACGAAGGAACATCGGCCGGACCGTGTCCCCTACGGCATAACGGATGCGGCCATGCTCGTCCACACCGCATATCGCGCCCCGACGCTCGCATTCCAGCCAGCCGTTGCGCGTTTCTTCTATCAGTCGTTCATTCATCATCGGTCTTCCTTTCCTCGTAGCCACTTCCTAAATTATATCCCTTTCCGAAGCCGCTGCCTATCTGTCCATTTGCATTCGATAGATGATTTGTGATATTCCTATAAATAGGACTCTCTCCTCAATTCGGTCTATTTATATATTCATTCACACAGCCACAAGCCAGATCATCTGCTCACCCGCCTGTGAGCGCTAAAGGAGAAATCATGACAGCAATGAATCAACAATCGGGCAACAAACCGGGCGCGCCCTCCCCGACAGAAACGACGATGTTCACATTAAGCCTATTATGGGGCAGCCTTGCCGTTCTGATTCTGATCGTACTGCTTTTTGTGCTGATTCGCGGAGTCCTCGCGGACCACTTTCAACAATTTGACGCTGCCGTCACAGACGCGGTGCGGCTCGCCGCATCACCGGGGCTGACCAAGGCCGTATCCTTGCTCACAGAGCTCGCTTCCAGCAGCGTCATTATCCCCATCTCGCTGCTATGCGCAGGCATTTGTGCCTGGGGATTCAAGCGCCTCTGGGATGCGTTCGGTTTGCTGGTCGCGCTTGGCGGCAGCTACACGCTGAATCTGATTATCAAAAACTTGATTCAGCGCGCCAGACCGACATGGGAGCACTGGGTGGTTGAATCCGGATACAGCTTCCCCAGCGGCCATTCCATGGCATCGATCGCGTTCTACGGCATGCTTGGCTATCTCCTCTGGCTGCTTCGCAAGGAACGGGGACGTCCTGCCGCCTATATTCTCGTTCTGACCGGGCTGGTCGTCCTTGCCATCGGCTTGAGCCGGATCTATCTGGGCGTGCATTATGCTACGGATGTGATCGCCGGCTTTGCTGCAGGAGGCGTCTGGCTCATCGCCTGCATTTACGCGCTGCAATGGATTCGCCGTAAGCGCCGGACATAATGGGGAGATCCAAATTCGGCACATCCTGTTTCAAAAGCTGTAAATCGGTCTAATTGTATAGTAGTAGATAGCAACGAATGAAGTACAAGGAGATGATGATAGTGAGTGAAAATAATAACAATTCCAGCGGATTTTTGAAAGGCGCCATTGTTGGCGGCATGATTGGAGCGGCGGCTGCCCTGCTGCTGGCACCGAAGTCGGGCCGCGAATTGCGTTCCGATCTATGCGATACGGCACAGAAGGCGGGCGAGAAGACGAAGGATATCGCCTGTGATCTCGGCACGAAGACCACCGATGCCGTCAAGTCCGTCGGCAGCAGGGCCGAAGCGATCGTTAACAGCATGAAGAATGCGTCCCAGCAGGTGGCGGCTACCGTGAAGGACGCCGCATCCGAAGCGAAGACACAGTTGAAGGAAGCTTCCGCCGATGTGGCGGACGAAGTGGCGAGTCAACTGAACTCGAACTGACGTGAGGAATGGGAAATGACGCGGACAGCAGCATAGACGGAATGAAGATACTTCCCGCTAGGGTAAGTATCTTCATTCCGTCTATGCGTCATTATGGGAGGATAGAATATGCCGGAGCTTGTCCATGGCTCTGCGCTGAATCCGCGAGACGCTCATCTGGGATACTCCGAGCCGTTCGGCGGCCTCGCGCTGGGACAGCCCTTCCTCGAAGACCAAGGCAAGCACCTGCCGCTCTTCCACTTTGAGTGTAGCCATTGCATCGCTCAGATCCATCCGGCGCTCGACGGCTGCGTAATCATCGCTGCCCGAGCTGATCATCTCCCCCAGCGTCACCGCGCTCTCTTCCTGCGACAATAATGGCGTATCTAGCGACACATAGTGATAGCATTCCCGGCCGGCCAATACTTCGACGGTCTCTTCAACGGATAATGCGATCCGCTCCGCAATCTCCTCCACGTTCGGCGAACGTTCCAGTTGAACGATCAATTCGTCGATCGTCTGCTGAATGAAGGCCCCCTTCTCTTTGATGCGGCGCGGCACTTGAATATACCACGACTTGTCCCGAAGGAAATTTTTCATATGACCAATCATGCTCTTCATCGCATAAGCTTCGAAAGGCACGCCCAAGGAGCTATCGAATTGCAGCAGCAGACGAATCAATGCCATATTGCCAACCTGAATCAGGTCTTCATGCAAATCGGGACGGTTGCGCGAAATTTTGCCGGCGGCCATCTTGACCATAGGCTCATACTTTTGAATCAGGATCGTGGCGATATCGTTGTCCTGCGTCTCCTGATAAGCGCTGATGAGCTGAACCGCATCTTCGGCTGTTCCATGCCGGGAGGCCGCGCTCATAGCAGTTCTCCACTTTTCAAAAGTCGCTTGCGCATTTTGACAACCGTGCCTCGCCCCTCCGTACTCATCACTTCCACATCATCCATCAGCGCCTGCATCAGGTAGAACCCGAGCCCCCCGGCTTCCACCCCGTCCAGGCTCTTGTCAGGCAATCCGCGCAAGCCGCTCGTCTTACTGTCCGCATCGAAGCTGCCGCCCTCGTCCTTGACCATGATGCCAATCTCGTCAAGTCCCTCCTCAAAAATAATTTCCACCATCCCCTGCGTCGTTCGGTAAGCGTATAATACCGCGTTGTTGCAGGCCTCGGAGATCGCAACCTTCATATCCTCGATATCCTCGTAAGAGAAACCGATGCGGCTTGCAATGCCGTACAGCGTCAGATGGGCCAGATCGACATAAGCCGCTTGCGCAGGCACAATTAATTTGATTTGATTCCTCTCTCTGTCATTTGCCATAAGTCAGTCCCTTTCTAATCCCCACGGTATCGTAAATCGTGAAGCGACGCCCTGAAGCGCTTTGTCCGGATGGAGCAGCTCGGTCATCAGGTGCTCCCCCTCCGTCTAATAAATATCGACCCATACGAGGCATTTATCGTCCTTGCCCTCTTCTCCCGGCGGATGGAGCAGCTCGTTCCAGGCTTTGCACTTCAAGGACTGTTCCTGCTTCAACAGCGTTCCTATCCGCTCCATCGCGCGCTCTACGGTTGCCCCTGCCGATTCCAGCAGCCCGTCGGTATACAGCGCGATTCTCGCCCGCGAGTCGCATTTCAGCGTATGAGTATCCACTTCCAGCTCAGCGAACATTCCGACAGGATAGCCTGTCAAATCCAGCGTCACCATCCGGCCGTCCTCCATCATGATGATCCCCGGCGGGTGGCCCGCATTGGCATATTGGATGGTACGCTCATTCGTATCTATGACTAGAAAGAGAGCGGTCATATAATAGAGCATTAGATTCCCGTTCATATGAAGCTGGTGGAACTTCGTGTTCAACCGCTTTAGCACCAGGTCCGGCTGCTCGGTCTGCACCACTGCGTCCCTCAGAACCGAGGCGATGAACATGCACAGCAGCGCGGAGGAGACGCCATGCCCCCTCATGTCGATAATCATGATGCCGTACCGGCCTTCTCCCAGCTTGAACCAGGCGTACAGGTCTCCAGCCAGCTGCTCGGACGGATGGTAGAGGGCGTCTATCGTAATCCGCTCATCGGAGATCGGCTCCGTCAGCACCGAGGCCTGCACCCGGGCCGCGAGCTGCAGCTCCTCCCGAATGTGGCAGTCCCGTTCCTTATGCCAGTCCTTCTCCTGCTTCAAGCGAAGAGCCAGCCGGATGCGGGCGAGCAGCTCAATGCGGTTAATCGGCTTCGTTACATAGTCGGTGGCTCCCGCGTCCAGCGCCTCGGCCAGTATATGCGAATCACCGATCTCCGTCACGATAATGATCGGAATATCCCGCAGCTCCGAATACTGCTGAATGATCCGGCACGCCTCCAGCCCGTTCATCTCGGGCATCATCACATCCAGCAAAATGAGATCAATTTCCGGCACATAGAGCGGACCTACCGGTCCTTCCAGGCCCAGCACCTCGTACATTTCCCCCGCAGAAGAGGCAGACTGCACCCCCGTATAGCCCGCCTTGCGAAGGATCTCCCGAACCAGCATGACATTGGTCGGATTCTCATCGACAACAAGTACGTTCATCATCCTTCTCCTTCCCTCAATCGACAGCCTTCCACTTCCCAAACACTTACAATCTCTTCCTTACACTATAACGGAATCGCGACTGCTTTCGTACCCCTTTTATGCCACGGGAGCCAGTCCTATTTCTATTTCAGATCGGAAAAGCCGGCTAACGTAACCGTTAGTCCGGCCGGATAACTAGCTTCGTTGTCTCCACAGCTGCCATGCGCGAATTCCGAGATCGACCCAGAACTTCCAATCGTCCCCGCCCTGTTTCGCCGGAGTTCCCGATTGCGGGTGCTCTGCGGCTGCCGCCGCGAGCGGCAGCGCGGAAGTGGCGCTTGCCCCGGATGCTCCGTTCGGCTGCGGCTTAGCGGTCTGTCCATCCGGAGCCGGACTGCCTGCATAAGAGGCCGCCGCGTTCCCCGGTTGGTCTCCCGGTGTCTGCCCGTCCTGGCGCTTCTTCTCGAACCGGCTTGCCGCTTTGCGGACACCGCTGACGAGGCCGGCCGAGATCTGCTTCGCGGCCAGCGTCAATTCATTCAAGGCTTCTCCGGCATTCTGGACCGAATCGGCCACAGGCTCAATCTTCTTCAGTTGTCCCTGCAATTCCTCAGTCATGTGATTGGCATTCCGGGCGACCGCCTGCAGATCCCCGCTCAGCATGTGCACGGTCTGCTGCACATCCTCCATCGCCATTGACGCCTTATCGAGCGACTGCTTGGCCGACCTCAGCGTCTGAATCAGATAGACGACCAACACCGCAAAGGCCAGCGCCGCAATCAGCGCGCTGATTTGAACTAGCATAACATCTCCGCCCTTTCTCTCTATAAAATGTGAATCCTGCATGTTGTCCATGAAATCATCCATTTAGTACCCGTACGGCCCGCTTGTGAAACAGTTTTCTTTATTTATTTCATGCATTCATTTGACCCCTGATTCTGTTCATCCTCTCCCTGCTCATAGGACGAAGAAATCCATCGCTATTGCAGCATGCAGCCCGCATCAGCCCCGCAATGCACCAATGACGCCTTCCGACGAAGAAGGCGTCATTGGTATTGTATCGCATTTGCGGGCAAAAAGGTGTGAAATATTGTTCATATTTTCCATTGGAGCGTCCGCTATATGTCCTCGCGATCCACCTGGCGCTCCTCATAGAACCGCTTCCGGTTCCATTGGCCGAGCCAGCGGGAGGACAGGACACCTGCCGTCATTGAGCCGTTCACGTTCAAGGCCGTCCTACCCATGTCAATCAGCGGCTCGACGCTAATCAGCAGCCCCGCCAGCGCGACCGGCAAGTTCATTGAAGACAGTACGATCAGCGCGGCGAAGGTCGCTCCTCCCCCGACCCCGGCGACGCCGAACGAGCTGATGGCGACAACCGCAACCAACTGCAGCAGAAATCCGAGGTTGTACGGATCGATGCCCACGCTCGGGGCGATCATGACGGCCAGCATCGCCGGATAGACTCCGGCGCAGCCGTTCTGCCCCATCGAGGCGCCGAACGAGGCGCTGAAGTTGGCGAAGCTCTCCGGCACGCCGAGCCGATTGACCTGCATCTCGATGTTGATCGGAATCGAGCCTGCGCTGGTGCGGGAGGTGAATGCGAAGACGAGCGCCGGCAGTGCCCCGGTTACGTACCGGAGCGGCGAGATGCCCGACAACGCTAAGAACAGCAGATGCAGACAGAACATAATGATGATCGCCACATATGAAGCGATGACGAATTTTCCGAGCTTCCATATTTCCGATGGCGCGGTTGTGGCGACCACGACGGCCATCAGCGACAGCACGCCATAGGGGGTCAGCCTCAGCACCAGCGTAACCATCCGCATGACAACGGCATGCAGCGCGTCGATGATGGACATGAAGGCGGCCCCTATGTCCGGCTTCTTGCGCATCACGCCAAGCGCGGCGACGCCGACGAAGCCCGCAAAGATGACGACGGCGATCGTCGAGGTCTGCCGTTCTCCCGTCATGTCGAGGAACGGATTGGCCGGAATGAATTCAATAATTTGCTGCGGCAGCGTCATCTCATTGACTTCCCCCAGCTTGCTGTCCATATAATTGCCGCGCTCCATCTCCTGCTTGCCGGCTTCAATCTCCAACGAGGAGAGCTGAAAGACGAGGGCCGTGACGATCCCGACAACGGTGGCCACGGCGGTCGTGCCGATCAAGATGCCGATAATAGTGGCGCTCATCTTGCCTACCCCCGCCTTGGCTTTCACATGAATGATGGCGGAGATGATGGATACGATAATGAGCGGCATGACGACCATTTGCAGCAGTCGCACATAGCCGACGCCGACAATTTCGAACCAGTCAGCCGCCTTCTCTACAATGGCGCTGTCCGGGCCATGAAGCCACTGCAGCACTGCCCCGTACACCACTCCAAGACCCAGACCCGCGAATACCCGCTTCGTAAAAGAAACATGCTTGCGCTGCATGCGGTACAGCAGCGCCACCAGGCCGAGCATCATGATGGCGTGAAGCGCTACCCACCATCCGACTGTCATCTACATCACTCCTCTGTCCGTTGACAGTTAAAATCGCTGGAGAAGCCGTTTGCCGGTCCCCTGCGTTTTTATTACTGCCCAATTCGGGAACAGTTATCCAGCGAAGGAATTCGATGTTTCTGCTCGATATCGTTCTCCGGCGCCGCCATGCTGCCAGACACGCCTTCGAGTTTCTCCGGCTCCGGCAGCTTCGAACGGTCGATTTTGCCGTTCGTCGTCAGCGGCATGCGCTCCAGGAAGGCATAATAGGCCGGCGCCATATAATCCGGCAGGCGGGTCAGCACATAGGCGCGGACATCGGCCGCCGTCAGCCCGCCTTCCGCCACGATATGGGCGCAGAGCGCCTTCTGCCCCGGCGCTTCCTCGCGCACAGACACGATCGCGTCCTTCACCTGCGGATGACTGCGGATCTGCGCCTCAATCTCGCCCAGCTCCATCCGAAAGCCGCGAATTTTGACCTGATGATCCTTTCGTCCCAGAAATTCGATATTGCCATCCGGCAACCAGCGCACCCGATCGCCGGTCTTGTAGATCCTCTCCCCCGGCCGGAACGGGCTGTCGATGAACTTCTCGGCAGTCAAGTCGCTCCGGTTCAAATACCCGCGGGCGACCCCGTCGCCGCCGGCCCACAGCTCGCCTGGAACGCCGATCGGCTGCAGCTTCCCGAACGCGTTGACGACATAAGCCGTCGAATGGGCAATCGGCTTCCCGATGGGGATCGAGCCCGGCCGCTCGCCGGCAAGCTCGTAGCAGGCCGTGAACGTCGTATTCTCCGTGGGCCCGTACCCGTTGACAATCGTGATCGGCGCGCTCGCTTCCCGCACCCGGTATATATGCTTCGGCGACAGCACATCGCCGCCGACGAGCAGCGTGCGCACCGGCCGGAACAGCTCCGGATTTTTCTCTGCCAGTTGGGTGAACAGCGGCGAAGTGAGCCACATCATCGTCACCCCGTGGCGTTCAATCGCTTCGGCCAGGGCGAACTCATCCAGAATCGTCATCTTGTCGACAAGCACCAAGCGCAAGCCGTTCACCAGTGCTCCCCAGATCTCGAACGTCGATGCGTCGAACACCAACGAGCCTGTCTGAAGAATGCAGTCGTCCTCTCGGAAGGAGACGAAGTTCGTATGCTGCACGAGCCGGATGACGTTGCGGTGGGTCACCATGACCCCCTTCGGCTTACCCGTTGATCCCGACGTGTACATCAGATAAGCGAGATCCTCCGCCTGATTTACGCTTGTAGGATTGACAGCACCCTCTTCCTCCTCGCTTGAGCCGGCCGCAGCCTCAGCCGCTTCGAACCCGACACAGGCGATTGAAGGCGGCAGCTGCCCCACAAGCGCGCCGCTCGCAAGCACGAGTTCCGCGCCGCTATCCTCCAGCAAGTAATCGACCCGATCCGCCGGATAATCCGGATCGATCGGCATATACGCGCCCCCCGCCTTCATAATGGCCAGGACGCCGACGATCATTTCTGCCGTCCGCTTGGTCAAGATGCCGACGGCCTGTTCCCGGCGGACGCCACGGCGCCGCAGCTCATGGGACAGCCGGTTCGCTTCCGCATTCAGCTCGGCATAGGTAAGCGAACGCTGCGGATCGGTGACCGCCGTGCGCTCCGGCGTCCGCCGTACCTGCTCCTCGAACAGGCCGTGGATCGTCGCTTCGCGCGGGTAGTCCGCTTCGGTCCGATTGAACTCGGCGACGATCTGTTCCCGTTCCTCAGCCGTAATCATGTCCCATTCGCCGATGAACGCTTCCGGCTTCCGCACCGCCTCCTGCACGAGCTGCAGGAAGTGTCCCGCCAGCCGCTCGATCGTATCCCGGCGGAAGAGAGCCGTGTTGTATTCGAAGTTCAGCAGGACGACAGCTTCCCGCTCGACCGCCTCCAGCGTCACGTCGAACTTCGAGGTGCCGTTATGATAAGGAATGGCCTCGCAGGCCGCGCCGTCGATCTCGAGCGTCGTATCGCCCATGTTCTGCATGACGAAAACCGTATCGAACAGCGGGTTGCGGCTCATATCCCGCGGGTAGGACAGTTGGTCGACCAGCTTGTCCAACGGATAGGTCTGGTATTCATACGCCGCCAGCAAGCTCGCCTTCAGCTCGGCCAAATAGTCCGCGAACGGCTTGTCCCCTTCCGGATAGCTGCGAATCGGCAGCGTGTTCACGAACATGCCCATCATCCGCTCTAGATCGGGATGCGTCCGCGCCGCAACGGCACAGCCGACGATAACATCCTCCTTGTCGGCATAAGCGGCCAGCAGCAGGCTGTACACGGCGAGCAGCGCCATATAGAGCGTCGTTCCCCGTTCCGAGGCCAGCTTCTTCAGCGCGGCAACATCGGCGGCCGGCAGCGTCGCGCGGACGATATCCCCCGCGAAGGTCTGCATGGGCGGCCGCGGGAAGTCGGTCGGCAGCTCCAGCACCGGCAGCTCGCCTCCCAGCATTCGCAGCCAATAGGCCTCGCCCTCTTCCTGTTCCCGGCTCTCCCGCTCCGCCTGCCATTCGGCGTAGTCTTTGTAATGCAGCATCTGCGCCGGGAGCGCCCGGCCCGCATACAGGGCGGCCAGTTCCTCGGCCAGCAGGCTCAGCGACGTTCCATCGAAGACGATATGATGAACGTCAAGGAGCAGTGCCGCCTCGCCTTCCGCCAAGCGGATCCAAGCCGCCCGCAGCAGCGGGGCCTCCTCCAGCCGGAAGGGGCGCAGGAACGATGCGGCCGTCTCCGCTGCCGTGCGGCCATCGCCCTCCAGCCGCTGCATGGCGAAGCTGACGGCCGGATGCACTCGCTGGATGACCTCGCCGTCCTCCCAATGGAAGGACGTGCGCAGCGCCGCATGGCGCTCCACCAGCTTCCGCAGCGCCTGCTCCAGCCGTTGTGGATCGCAT
>NZ_BALG01000212.1 GCF_000315235.1 Paenibacillus popilliae ATCC 14706
TTCATCTCTTGTCTGCTCAATGTGATTGTCTCCTGTCCCATAGTGACATTATCTCAGAACCGTTATGGGATGACATTATCACAGAAGAACAACACACAGCGATAGCGGCGTCATTGACAAGTGCCGCCGGTTTATTTATACTATGTTATCGAATAAATAGCACAAAAGAAGATTCCGGCAGCGATAACAGGAGCCGGCTGGAACAATCTTCACCGGGTCGAACCCGTTACCAACGACAAGGCGATCGCCCGTTGTGGACGACCGCCGGACTGCACTGCGGCAGAGACTGAACAATGGGCCGCCTGTCCGGAGACGGTCTCTTACCGGGTGATAACCAGGGTGGTACCGCGATGGATTTCAATCGTCCCTGATTTATCAGGGGCGATTTATTTGTATAAGGGGCATCGGCAATGCAGTCCATAGCGCTGCTTGCCGTCGCGAACCCGAGCTCAAAAATAACTTTGTGACAAATGGAGGCGTCAGTACGCATGAAAGCCAGTGAGATTCGCGCAAAATGGTTGGAATTTTTCGAGAGCAAAGGCCATCATATCGAGCCGAGCGCTTCGCTTGTCCCGCATAACGATCCGTCCTTGTTATGGATCAATGCCGGTATGGCGCCGCTCAAGCCCTATTTCGATGGGCGCGTCAAGCCGGACAACCCGCGGATTGCGAATTCGCAGAAGTGCATTCGCACGAACGATATTGAGAATGTCGGCAAGACCCGCCGTCACCATACGTTTTTCGAGATGCTCGGCAATTTTTCCATCGGCGATTATTTCAAGGAAGAGACAATCACTTGGGCATGGGAGTTCCTGACCGATAAGCGTTGGATCGGGTTCGATCCGTCCCGGCTGTATGTCACGGTCTACAACGAGGATGAAGAGGCCTACAAGCTGTGGAAGGAGAAAATCGGGCTGCCGGCCGATCATATTATCAAGACCGGCGACGACAACTTCTGGGATATCGGGGAAGGCCCTTGCGGTCCTTGCACGGAGATTTTCTACGATCGCGGCGAGAAGTATGGCACGCTGGAGGCCGATCCGGAATGCTATCCAAGCGGCGAGAACGAGCGCTATCTGGAAGTATGGAACCTCGTATTCTCTCAATTCAATCACAACAAGGACGGCAGCTACACTCCGCTGCCGAACAAAAATATCGATACCGGTGCAGGGCTCGAGCGGTTCGCTTCCATCCTGCAGGATGTCGACTCGAACTTCGATACCGATGTGTTCCAGCCGATGATTCAGGCTGCCGCCCGCATTGCGGGCGTTGCTTACAAGGAAAATGAGAAAATCGACATCGCGCTGAAAGTCATTGCCGACCATGTTCGCACCGTGGTGTTCGCTGTCGCCGATGGCGTGCTGCCTTCCAATGAAGGACGCGGGTACGTCATTCGCCGCTTGCTGCGCCGTGCGGTCCGCTACGGCAAAGTGCTCGGAATCGACCGGCCGTTCCTCGTGGATCTCGTCTTGCATGTCGGCGACGTCATGGGAGGATACTATCAGGACATTGTCGAGAAGCGAGAATTCATCGAGAAGGTCATTCGCAATGAAGAGGAGCGCTTCCACGAGACGCTGGCCGATGGACTGGCCATTCTCGGGGACATGGCGGAAGCCGCCCGTGCGGAAGGACGGACGCAGATTACCGGCGTCCAAGCGTTCAAGCTGTACGACACGTACGGCTTCCCGCTTGATCTGACGGAAGATTATGCTGCCGAACATGGGCTGACGGTGGATCATGAAGGCTTCGATGAAGCGATGCAGGCGCAGCGCGAACGGGCCCGTGCCGCGAGACAGGACGGGGCAAGCATGAAGATTCAGGGTGGACCTCTGGCGGAGTTGACGATTAAAAGCGAATTCGTTGGTTATAATGAGTTGGTAACCCAATCCAACATTGTCGCGATGTTCTCCGGCAATGAAGTCGTCGAGGAAGTGAAGGCAGGAGAGACAGGCCAGATTGTGCTCGATCGCACGCCGTTCTACGCCGAGAGCGGCGGACAGGTGAGCGATGGCGGCACGTTGTCCGCACCGGGGACAGCCGCCGTCGTGAAAGAGGTGTTCAAGGCGCCTCACGGACAGCATGTGCTTGTCGTCCAGGCAACGGAAGGCTCGCTGCGCACAGGAGTGACCGTGCAGGCGGCGGTTGCCCGCGCCGAACGGGAAAACATCGTGAAGAACCATACCGCGACCCATTTGCTGCACAAAGCGCTGAAGCAGGTGCTTGGCGACCATGTGAATCAGGCTGGCTCCCTGGTGGAGGCGGAGCGGCTTCGCTTCGACTTCACGCATCTGGGCGCTATCCAGCCGGACGAGCTGCAAGATATCGAGCGCCGGGTCAACGAGCAGATCTGGAACGGCATCGGCGTCATTATCGAGTCCAAGCCGGTTGACGAAGCAAAGGCGATGGGCGCGATGGCGCTGTTCGGCGAGAAGTACGGCGATATCGTGCGCGTTGTCCAAGTGGGTGATTACAGCATCGAGCTGTGTGGCGGATGCCATGTCCGGAACACGTCGGAGATCGGATTGTTCAAAGTGGTTAGCGAGAGCGGCATCGGCTCCGGCGTCCGCCGTCTGGAAGCCGTCACGGGCCGCCATGCTTATCAATATATGGAATCTCAATTGGATCTGCTGAAGCAGGCGGCCGGCCTGTTGAAGACTAACGCATCCGACGTGCCGAAGCGGGTCGAGGCGATATTCGCCCGCGAGAAGGAGCTGGCGCGCGAGAATGAATCGCTGAAGGCGAAGCTGAGCAGTCTTGAAGCAGGTCAACTGACCGATCGGGTCCGCTCGGTGGCGGGGATTCCGCTGCTGGCGGCGCAGGTCGACGCCGGCGGCATGGATGCGCTGCGCACGACGGCCGATGAGCTGAAGGCGAAGCTTCCAGGATCCGTGATCGCGCTGGCATCTGCAGCTGATGGCAAGGTGAACCTGGTCGTCGCCATCGCTCCGGAGCTGGTGAAGCGAGGATTGCATGCCGGCAAGCTGATCAAGGAGCTCGCTTCCGTCTGCGGTGGCGGAGGTGGCGGCCGTCCGGACATGGCTCAGGCCGGAGGCAAAGATCCGGGCAAGATCGACGATGCGCTTCGCCTGCTGGACGAATTGGTGGCCAAGCAACTGGAAAGTGGCAAATCGGGCTGTTGATCGAAAGCTTCATCGTTTCGACAAAAATTTATTGAATCATACAGGCGATAAAGCGGAATATTTTCGCGTTTGTTTGGGTATGTGTTATGATAAGAGTAAAGCGAGGTGTCGGCGATGAATTCCATGGATAAGACGATGAAGTTCAATGTGAAGGCAGAGGAACAGGAGGCATCCAGTCAAGATATATTACTGTCTGTCTACGATGCCCTTGTCGAGAAGGAATACAATCCTATCAACCAAATCGTCGGTTACCTACTATCCGGGGATCCTGCTTATATCCCGCGGCATAACAATGCTCGAAGCCTGGTACGGAAGAAGGAGCGGGATGAATTGATCGAGGAACTGGTGCGCTTCTATCTCAATCATCACCGTTAACCAGCGTACGGCTCCCGAGTTCATCGGGAGCCGACATAGGAGACGATAATGAAGATTCTCGGCTTGGATTACGGGGACCGCAAGATCGGGGTCGCGGTCAGCGACGCGTTCGGCTGGACGGCGCAAGGCCTTGAAGTCATCGTTCGGCGGAAGCCGGAAGATGACCTGCGTCGGATTGGCGACATCATCAAGGAGCACGGCGTCGAGGAAATAGTTATCGGATTGCCGAAGAACATGAACGGTACGATTGGACCGCGGGGCGAATTAAGTATGTCATATGCTGAAATCTTGAAGCAGTCGTTCGGATTGCCCGTTCACCTGTGGGATGAGCGCTTAAGTACGGTATCGGCGGAGCGCGCTTTGCTCGAAGCAGATGTAAGCCGGAAGAAGCGCCGACAAGTCATTGATAAGATGGCGGCAACCATAATTTTGCAGACGTATCTTGACTATCAATCAAGAAGGTGAGGGGTTACCATGACACAGGACAATTATTTGCAAGAGGAACCGGAAATTATTTATATCCCGGACGATGAGGGCAATGAAGAAGAGTTTGAGGTCATCATGAAATTCGAAGTGGATGGTTCTGAGCGGAAATATATGATGGTAATTCCCGTTGATTCCGAAGACGAAGAGACCGATGAAGTATATGCGTTCCGTTATGAAGAAGACGGTGATGATCTGAAGCTGTACATTATCGAAGATGAAGAAGAATGGAATATCGTAGAAGAGACATTCAATACGCTGGTCAGCTCCGAGGAGGATGAAGCGTGAGCACCGATGAGGGCATCCGGTTCATTGAACGCTTGAAGAGCGTCTATGGCGAAGCGGTGGAGATGACAGACGAGCGCGGGAAGAGCCGAACCTGGACGATTGTCGCGGAGTTCGAGTACCGCGGACGGGCGTATGCCGTGCTGCAATCGGGCGAAGGCAAGGACGCTGAGCCGGATCTGTTCCGCATCGTGCCGGAAGGCGACAACGGTTGGCAGCTTGAGACGATAGACGATGATGAAGAATGGGAAGACGTGATGGAGCGCTATGATGAAATCGCATTCGCCGATCAATTCTAGCCGCTCCATCGCAGATACTGGGATTGAACTTGTGAAGAAGGGCGGATTATCCGCTCTTTTTCCATGTAGGAGCGTGGATGAATGAAGACAGGGACGAAGGCGATGACCGCTTTCCTCATTCTGATTATCGTAGCGGGAGCCGGAGTACTCGCTTATGTGTGGAAAGGCATGCAGCCGCTGCCGATGGAGGGGCGCGAGATTATCGTCACGATCGAACCGGGCACGGAAACGTCCAGCATCGCTTACCGTCTGGAAGTAGAGGGCGTTATTAAGAATGCACATATTTTTATAGGCTATTTGAAATATAAAAATGAAGGTTCCCGCTTTCAGGCCGGGGCATATGCTTTCAATCCAGGTGTTACGTATGACGAGATTATTGCTCGTTTGAATCAGGGCGATGTCGTTCCAGATAAAATGATCCGCTTTACGATTCCGGAAGGCTATACGGTCGCGCAGATTGCCGACAAGCTGGCTGATGAAGGGTATGTGAACAAGGACACCTTCCTCAAGCTGACGGATGACATCGCATGGTTAGCGGGGCACTCCGAGTTAACGGCACTTATTCCGACCGACGATGACATCAAGCATCCGCTGGAAGGGTATTTATTCCCAGAGACATATGAGGTGAAGGAAGGAAGCAGCGAGGAAATGATCATCGTGCGCATGCTGGATGAGATGCAGCAGCGGTTGCTGGACATCTCTCCGGGTTGGGAGGATGAGCTGCAAAATAAAAATCTAACGCTTCATCAATGGTTGACCGCTGCATCGCTGATCGAACGGGAAGTCGTCGTCGATGAGGAGCGCCCGCTTGTGGCGGGGGTCATCTTCAACCGCATGAAGCGAAGCATGAGGCTGCAACTGTGCGCCACGGTCGAGTACGTGCTGGACAAGCCGAACGAACCGCTGTATTATAAGGACTTGGAAATTGAGAGTCCTTATAACACGTATCGGATTGACGGCTTGCCACCGGGTCCGATCGCGAGTCCGAGCAGCGCGTCACTGGAGGCGGTGCTGCATCCGGAGCCTTCCGACTATTTGTTCTATGTTACCAAAAAAGACGGCAGCTACACTCATTTGTTCGCCAAAACGTATGAAGAGCATTTGAAAAATAACGAAAAAAGCAAACAGACAGCAGGGGAATAGAAAGTGGGGAAGGAACGATGACGTATCAACCCGAATTGCTCGTCACTGCCGGCAGCACGGAAGAGGTTGCGCGTCTGCTTGAAGCTGGCGCGAATGCAGTCTTGGTAGGGGAAGAGAAGTACGGAGTGCGTCTACCAGGCAAGATGACGCTTGATCGCATTGAAGCAAGCTTGCTGCATACCCGCACCCGTGAGGCGAAATTGTATGTGGCAGTGAATAATATATTTCATAACGACAGGCTTCAAGAATTGGCCGACTATTTGCGCTGCCTGGAGCAATTGAAGGTGGATGCGATCGTCTTCGGCGATCCTGCCGTGCTGATGACCGCGCGTTCAGCCGCCCCTTCGCTGAAGCTGCACTGGAATGCCGAGATGACGTCCACCAACTACAAGACGGCAAAATTCTGGCAGAAGCGCGGTGCAAGCCGCATCGGCGTGGCGCGCGAGCTGAATATGGAACAGGTGCTGGAAATGAAGCAGCAACTGCCTGACATGGATGTGGAAATTCAAGTGCATGGCATGACGAATATTTATCATTCCAAGCGGTATTTGGTGAATCATTACTTCGCGCATCTCGGGGAGCGTGACGAGTTGGGCCGTGCCGATCTGAGCCGGAAGCTGTTCCTCATTGAGCAGGAACGTCGCGAAGAGAAATATCCGATCTTCGAGGATGCGAATGGCACGCATATTATGAGCTCGGATGACATTTGCGTGCTCGAGGATCTGAAGCCGCTGCTGGATGCGCGGGTTGACTGCTTCAAGATCGAAGGGCTGTTGAAGCCTGTATCGTATAATGAGACGGTCGTGAAGGTGTATCGGGAAGCGATTGACACTTATCTTCGCGATCCGGATCAGTATCGTTTCAAGGAAGAGTGGATGGATCGCATCCGGGCCATACAGGATCCGGAGCGCGAGCTGTCGTTTGGGTTTTTCTATAAAGATCAGGTGTATTGAGAGGGGAGCGAACAGCGATGACAACCGAAGCGATGCCTCCTGGATGGAAAGGCAAGCGGTATCGACTGAATAAGCCCGAATTGCTCGCTCCCGCTGGGAACTTAGAGAAGCTGAAGTTTGCGATTCATTATGGCGCAGACGCCGTCTATATCGGCGGGCAGAAATACGGTCTGCGCTCGAATGCGGACAATTTCAGCTTCGAGGAAATGCGGGAAGGCGTAGCGTTCGCCCGGAAGTACGGAGCGAAGGTATTCGTGGCGACGAATATTTATGCTCATAATGAAGATCTTGAAGGCATTGAGGACTATTTGCGCCAGCTAGAGCAGGCTGGCATCAGCGCCATCATTGCGGCGGATCCGATGATTATCGAGACGGCACAGCGCGTGACCCCAGGGCTGGAGGTGCATGTCAGCACCCAGCAATCAATCGCCAATTGGCAGACGGTCCAATTCTGGAAGGAGGAAGGCACGCCGCGCGTCGTCCTGGCGCGGGAGACCAGCCTGGAGGAGATCGTAGAGATCAAGCAGCATGTTGACATCGAAATCGAGGCGTTCATCCACGGCGCGATGTGCTCCTCTTATTCGGGACGCTGCGTGCTATCCAATCACTTCACGAACCGAGATTCGAACCGGGGCGGCTGCTGCCAATCCTGCCGTTGGAAATATGACCTGTTCGAAGACGGACGTCCGGATCCAGAGCGGGCCGTCACTTCGGAGGACGCTGCAGGCTCTCCGGTGCTGGAGCAATCCCGGCTCGGCGGCAATCAGATCGTCCTTGCGGATGAGGAGGATCATGCCTTCTCCATGAGCTCGAAGGATCTGTGCATGATAGAGCATCTGCCCGATCTGATCGATGCCGGCGTCGACAGCTTCAAAATTGAAGGCCGGATGAAATCGATTCACTATGTGGCCACCGTTGTGAACGTGTATCGCCAAGTTATCGATGCCTATATGGCCAATCCGGACGCTTATGAATTGAAGCAGGAATGGCTGGACGAGATTCGCAAGGCGGCGAACCGTCCCGTCAATCCGGGCTTCTTCTATGATGAGCCGGATCACGAGGATCATATCTATGAACCGGAAGAGAAGGCGGCGCCGTATGACTTCGCCGGGCTGGTCATAGACTATGATCCGGCGACAGGCATGGCGACAATCCAGCAGCGGAACCACTTCAAGCCGGGGACGGAAGTCGAGTTCTTCGGCCCGAACGGCACCTTCTTCAAGCAGACGATCGGCAAGCTGTGGGATACCGACGGCAACGAACTGGATGCCGCGCGCCATCCGCTGCAGCTTGTGCGAATGAAGGTAGACGAACCGGTTCGCTACTTCGATATGATGCGGAAAAAGACAGCAAAAGCGTAACCGAATTCGAGCCTTTTAGTGGGAGAACCCCGGAAATAAAATGGTTCTCCCACTATCCTCAATGACCATGCACAATTCGTCACAGGTATGTTCGTGCAAGCGAAATTGAACACCCGAGCGTTGCTCGACCAGGTATTTCCGACGTATACACAGTTGTTTCGGAATGTGTTCTCGACCACATCCTTCTACTACACGATGCTTTGTATAACCTCATCATTGACTACTCGCGTCCCCACAGAATTATACCTTATACTGCCAAAAGGATTTTACCAAAAGTACAGGATTGAACGAAATGATTTCAGCAGATTTTTTTAAGTGATAAAGAACGAATACTGCTGCACTATGGACTGAGCGTTCACGCTTATAGTCTTATGTACTATCACGATGCTATTTCATTTACAAGTATTCCACTTGCTTATGCGGATTTTGCGAATGGCACCGTAGTACAGACTGAAACCGGATTCAAGCCAATTGAACAAATACGGGTTGGAGATCTCGTGTATGCAAAAGATGAAACAACGGGAAAAACAGGGTATCATAGAGTTATTCAGTTATTCCAGAGACAAGCGGATAAGACGTATCACATTACCGTAAATGGAACTCCAATCACGACATCCGGAGAGCATCCATTCTGGGTGCATGGCCAAGGATGGGTAGAAGCAAGCCATCTGAAGGAAGGAGATCTGCTTCAAAGTCCAGAAGGAACGCCCTATCTGATCGACCGGATCGAGATAATGAACAACAGTTTACCTGTGTATAATTTCGAAGTCGAAGAAGTACATAATTATTTCGTTACGGAGTCGGAAATATGGACGCATAATGTCATCGGAGCAATTGTAAGAGCGATAGTACAAGGTGTTACAAAATACGTTGCAAAAAATACTGCGAAAAACGTTGTGAAAAACTCCGGAAAAAGCACTGCGAAAAGCTCTGTCAAAAATACTGGGAAGGTATCTAAGAGGACGGAAAAAGCTGAGAAACCTTCTCTTCCAGATTATGTTTGGAAAAAGGATGCTCCTAAAAACTCAACTCCGGGCAACAAAATTACACACTATAAATATAATGAAAGAACAGGTAAGGTAGAAAAATCCACTGTTATATATGACCGGTATGGTAGACAACAATATAGGGTTGATCATTCTAATCATGGGTACGCTGACCATTCTAACCCACATTTGCATGAAAGGCTGTGAAAAACGATATGATTTTTAGATAAAATAAGGAGGTGTTGAATTGGATTTTATTAAAAACATTCAGAAGGTTCTCGATAAAAAACATGACTTTGATGTAAGACAATTAAAGTTTATAACCAGTTTGAATTATTATATTGATATAAATTCAGAGTTCGAGGACGTATCTTATCTTGATATATGTTTTGTTTTGGACTCAAACATTTCAAGTGAGAAAATGGATATATTAATTAAATTTACAAACGTATCGTCTTTGGAGATTAAAGATTTTGGGGGAGCTTACAATCAAATTTTAGGTTTTGAAATTATTGATTATGGACGAAATGGATGGGAAAAAGCGAATAGATTTTTTATCAACGATTATGAAAATAGCATTATAAAGTTCAACTGTGAATCAATTGAAATCTTATCTGTTAAATAATAGGAACTAAACCTTGGTTGTCCTGAAACGGCTCGGGAACGGAGGTTCCGGGTTATAGTGGGCATCAAGCTTCTTCAGAAAGTCAACGAATTCACGACTGCGATGACGTTCTTCGATCGAACCGATCACTTCGCCGGTGACTAAATCAATGCCTGCCAGCAGGCTCAGTGTTCCATGCCGGTTGTACTCAGAGTCACGACCTATGGTGGAATGTTCCCCGGCGACGGGAGGCAAATCCTCGGCGGTATTGCTGATCGCCTGAATGCCAGGTTTCTCGTCGTAGGACAAATAAACGTCGCAGAGCGGTTTTATTTCTTCGTTCTCCAGAATGTATTCGATTTGCTGA
>NZ_BALG01000211.1 GCF_000315235.1 Paenibacillus popilliae ATCC 14706
CATCCGGTTTACGTTCCATTTCCATTCCGGAAATCGATATGAAGTGCCCTTATTCTACTGTTGATCGGAAAGGAAAGCAAGTGACCAAACAACGTTACGTTCTGGTTGCTGCTGTCGTTGCCATGCGTTTGAAGGAAGACGAGCATCACGAAACGGATTCTTGTCAATCTGAACAAAAGGGGGAAGATC
>NZ_BALG01000210.1 GCF_000315235.1 Paenibacillus popilliae ATCC 14706
ATCTTCGTAAGTTATTAACATTACTATTTACAATCATGTCTTCATATACTATAGTGTAGTCGAAAGTTAAATTATTCCAAAGGGAGTGACGTTTTATGAAGAAAACTATTCTTTCTCTTACCGCTGTGATTGCTATGTTTGCAAGTGTACCGGTTTATGCATCTCCTGTTGTTGATTCTGCCTCAGACGTATCGGTTAACGAGTCTGTAATAACCGAACCCAAGGTGAAACTCATTTATCAGTCCAAGGTGCCGGAAAACGTACCAACTGTTGATTATCGTCCTTCTTCAGATTTACAGGTATATAGGTCCCATTCTGTAAAGCCAGGTGAGCACAAAAGAATTGCGTACATTAAGCTACATGAAGGACAAATAGTAACTGTTCATATGTCCGGGTTTAGTGCGACTTTAACTAATGGTTCAGAAGAATTCTTAAAACCCAAAAGTAAAAGTAAGAATAGATTCATCAAAAAAGACGGAGTCTATTTAGTCGAAGTCACTTTGCCAAAAATTCCAAATTTAGATGTAAAGGAGTACAGTTTTAACACCATCTTTAGAGTACAATCTTAACACCATCTTTATAGTTTAATATAAAATAGGACATAGACTCATGCTCCATGTCCTTCAGCAACAGACCCCGCCCGCACCTCTCAT
>NZ_BALG01000209.1 GCF_000315235.1 Paenibacillus popilliae ATCC 14706
GGGGACCATCGTCTGTTCAAAGCGGATGTTGGTGGAATGTTTCATTCAGCCGGGGAACGGAACTTATGATGAATTCAACATCAGCCTGCGAAGGCGATAGCGGTGACCGGACCCAGCGTTTCCTCTTTCTGCCTCTGTTTATCACCCTAGCCCAAGAAAAGTGAAAGTGAAGAGAATGTACAAATTATGCATCAGATCGATG
>NZ_BALG01000208.1 GCF_000315235.1 Paenibacillus popilliae ATCC 14706
CGCAAGAAATCCTGCAAGACCGTGCGCGGAAGCTGCGAAAGGTTGTTTACAGCATGGATGAGTCGGTCAAAGCCAAAATGCCAGCAAAGAACAAGAACAATGTGCTCGAAGACGAAATTGCGTACTGCCAAAAACTTGTCGCTTTCATTGAAAAAGAATCCGGAATCGCACAGGTGCCGAAAATTGTGGAGCCGCTGAATCTTCTGAAAGAGACGATTGAGGATGATGTGGAGCAGCTGCGCCTTGCAGCAGATCCAGACGC
>NZ_BALG01000207.1 GCF_000315235.1 Paenibacillus popilliae ATCC 14706
CTGATCAATCAACGACCACGAAAATGTTTGGGCTGGAAGTCCGCTCACGAATCCTTTGCAGAGGAACTGTCGCACTTGGCTTGACAATCCGTCGTACGGTTTTATTAATAAATCAGTTAAGCAATCAACTACAGGCCAAGAATTAGTATTGACTAAGACGCTTGAAAGCACTGTAGGTCATATTCTGCAAGATTATCCTTTAGTCTGCTCAAAAGGGAAACGAAAGCACTTATTAGCAGTAAAGCCCGTATATCACACGAAGTTGTTTCCGGATTCTATTCTTCGTAATGAGAGCTTTGATATAATTAAAGATGTATCTCATACTAACAGTATTCATAAGGTGTATATTGCTTCAATGCCTGGACTTGCAACTGTAAGACCAGGTGACTTGATTGTAATCTATAGAACAAAAACGGAAAACACAAAAGCATGGTATACCTCGGTAGCAACATCTATCTGCGTTGTAGAGGAGATGAAGCATCGAAGAGATTTTGCAAATATACAGGAGTTTCTTAAGTATTGTAAAGATTACTCTGTATTTTCAACTCAGGATTTACAGTATTATTGGAATAAACCTGGTAACGTATACATTTTAAAAATGACTTATAATATAGCGTTAAGAAGAAGATTAAATCAACAGAGATTGGTGGAGGAAGTAGGCCTATCTAAAGATAACTATTGGGGCTACTTCACTCTTAATGATCAAGAATTTGAACAGATTTTAATAAAAGGTGATGTATATGAAAGTCTTGTTATCGATTAAACCCGAATTCGTTGAAAAAATATTTAGCGGTGAAAAGAAATATGAGTATCGAAAATCAATTTTCAAGAAAGAGAATATTGATACAGTTGTAGTTTACTCTACGATGCCTGAAGGGAAAATAGTAGGTGAATTCAAAATAGAAACCATAATCGCTAACCGTCCCGATATATTATGGGAAAAGACGAAAGATGCTTCAGGCATAAGCAATCTATATTTTAAAAAATACTTTGAAAACAGAGTAGAAGGTTACGCAATTAAAATTTCAGATCCTGTGCTTTATGATAAACCAATTGATCCCAAATCAGAATACAAGTCTTTTCATGCACCTCAATCTTTTTGTTATATCAATTGAAAAGTAGAGTGATTTATAGATGAATAACATCATATTCGTTTCTGGTGTACATGGGGTAGGGAAAACACAATTTTGTCGTGAACTGACTAATGATTATCAACTAATTCATCATACTGCAAGTCTACTAATCGCATCTAAAAAACAAAAACACTTTGATATTAGTAAGAGAGTAAGTCACATCACTGAAAATCAAGACTATTTAATCGAAGCCATTATATCATCTTATTGACTGACGACGAAGCACAAATCCACTCCAGGCTAGTTAAGAGAGACTCGATTGCATCTATTGATATTGATATGATAAGAAAACTACAGCAAGAAGAATTAATATTCGCGCAAGAAATTTCGAATATGCTCCATATTCCTTTATGTATTTATCGAGTTACAGACAACAACCGAGTCGATATTGATGACTTCATCGAGAAACTAACTATAGAAGAAAAGTGATAGTAATTCATACGAAAACCTTTTGTTGTTGTGGGGGATGGTTATCCCTCTGACACTTGGTTTCTCCCCAACCAACATCTTTTATCTGGCGAACGTCTATAAACTAGGTATTTACTAATAATTACGTAAAATACAAATTTGACGAAATTTATTATAAGATAACCGGTTGTGGAGGTAACATGGCATGGATAAGCAAACAAAGTTCCATTATATGAAACGGATTGATGAGAAGCTTTCTGACTTACTGTTTTTGGCAATCGAAAAGTGCCGAGTTTTGCAGCCAAGCAATTTTATCAATATACAGCAACAAGTAAGGTTTATGCATAGGTTTGACATGGAGCCTCTATGGGCATGATTCCCTGCGAAGGGGCGAAGCCACAGGCTTCGCAGAGACCAGTAAGCCTATCATGCCCATCACTCCATATCAAACCAGGCTACTTTTACTGCATAAGCAATTGCTGCAAAACTGAGCACATCTACCCTGCAACAAACAACTTACCTTGGTATGTTACAGAATACATAGATAGCCGTAAGAGGAAACTGTCACACACCACTCTCCTTAACTATACCCATGATTTTATTATCTTTTTTGATTGGATGGTAACGGACTGTTTTGTAGCTGACCACCGAAAAAATGTATCACTTGACGCTTTAGAAAAGTTAACAGTCCGGGACATTGAGAACTTTCTCACTTATCTTGAATATCAAACAGGAAACAGCAGAATCACCATTAATCGAAAAATTTCAGCCCTCAAATCGCTGTTTGATTACTTACAAAATAAAGCTGAAACCACCGATTTAAAGCCATATCTATTGCGCAATGTCATGGCTAAGGTAGAACTAAATTCAGTTAAAGAAAGCCAAGAAACAGTTGCAAACAGAATAGGCGGAACCCTATTAAGAGATGATGACTTTGATTCCTTTCGTGAATTTGTATCGCATGGTTATGGTCAAAAATATAAAGATAATAAAAGGATGCACCGATTTCATCAACACAATCGGGAACGTGATACTGCGATTATTTCACTAATATTAGGATCAGGACTCCGTTTATCAGAAGTCGCCGGTTGTAATCTAGAAGATCTAGATCTAAAAAACAACTTGATACGAGTCACTAGAAAAGGGAATAAAGAACAATTTGTATATTTTAGCGATCAGGCATTTAATGATATAATGGAGCAATTCCTGTAATGAATGAATTCGAGGTTTGAACAAAAAGAGCGTCTCCTGTATGCTGGGTCTGGAATGGGAAACATTCACTGCCCTAATTAGAAGGAGGACGCTCAATATGAAGTATAAACAAAAAATGAAGATGAATCAACGTATTGAACAAATTACCGAATCCACTTTGGTGGTAGGTGCAGACATTGCAAAGGAATTGCATGTAGCTCGAGCCATAGATTTCCGAGGAATTGAGATCGCAAATGAATGTGTTTTTAGCAATAATAACACGGGATTTGAGGCTCTCTTGTTGTGGATGAAGGAACTGCAGGAAATCACAGGGAAAACACAAGTAATCCTTGGTGTTGAGCCTACGGGCCATTACTGGTTCACACTGGCGGAGTTTCTACAGCAACATGGAATCAAGCTGGTTCTAGTGAATCCGCATCATGTGAACAGAACCAAAGAATTAGAAGATAATTCACCAACGAAGAACGACTACAAAGATGCCAAGGTCATTGCAGATCTTGTCCGTAACGG
>NZ_BALG01000206.1 GCF_000315235.1 Paenibacillus popilliae ATCC 14706
AGCAACATCGACAAATAGGTTTTCCGTCAATACGGCTGGCATGCGCGACTCGCGGCACATGTGCAAGTCTTGCTTTTTTTGACCGCGGTCGTTTGCCCCATATGCCTGAAGACGACTCATGATCTCCGTATGCAACACGTCTTGCAGCGTATCCGTTGCCTCGTCCTGTACGCCGCAATACGTAAACGATTCAAAGCCGCCCGCGCCACCTCCCGCATTACAATGGATGCTAATCAGGATGTCGGCCCCCGTAGCGTTAGCTCTATCCGTTCGCTCTTGCAGCGTCAGATAGCAATCCATGTAGCGCGATAACAGGCACTGGACGCCTTCATACTCTTTCTCCAGCCGCCGCGCCGCTTCTGTTGCGACTTGTAGAGCAATATCTTTTTCGACGACACCGTTTCCACTTGCTCCCGGGTCTTTACCGCCATGTCCTGCATCAATCCATACTTTTTTCATTTGTTATTTCCACCT
>NZ_BALG01000205.1 GCF_000315235.1 Paenibacillus popilliae ATCC 14706
ATGCGGGTTGCCCTTGCGCGTTCGTGTACTTTTTTTTTACCCGCGCTCTCATGGTTGCCTGGTGCCACGCCCGCCCAGGACGCTAAATGATCAGTAGTTGGAAATTGTTCCCTATCGACACCTATTTCCGCCATAATCGCTGCAGCCGTTACCTTACTGGCTCCGGGGATGGTTCGAATCAACTGCTGGGCTTCCTTGTAAGGCTGAAGATGCGCCTCAATCTCTGTATCCAGCGCAGCAATAGATTGCTCCAGAAAGGTAATATGGTC
>NZ_BALG01000204.1 GCF_000315235.1 Paenibacillus popilliae ATCC 14706
CTCAATGCCGATCCAAGGAACGACATCGCGTAGTCATTTTTCATGATTTTGAGGGGCGGGAGATTCGTCTCGTTACCGATTTAATGCATGTTACCGCCGAACAGTTGGCTCAGATCTATAAAGCACGCTGGCAGATAGAAGTCTTTTTCCGCTGGATCAAGCAACATTTGAACGTTCCTACGTTGTTCGGTACGACTGAAAATGCCGTATATGGTCAGCTATTTG
>NZ_BALG01000203.1 GCF_000315235.1 Paenibacillus popilliae ATCC 14706
AAGACATTCATCTCCAAAACGCGGGGTGAATGTCTTCTTTTTATACTATCTGCACCGCCTCCGAAGAAAAACGCAAGTTCTTCAGTGGCCTCGCGTACAATCGCCGGGGCCTTTGTTTTGGCGATGGCTGGATTTATTATCTCCGGCGGCCTGAAATAAATAATAGGAGGGACTTATCTATGGAATGGAGCATGATTTTTAACATGATTGATCCGGTCTTGTTTGTCGTTGTAGCCGCCTGCTGGGCGCTTGGGTACATGCTCAAGCAAACGCCGCGGGTGCCGGACTGGACCATTGTTTACATTGTGACGGCAGCCGCTGTGCTTTTGGCCGTCTGGATGTTGGGATTTGTCCCATCATCAATTATCCAGGGTGTGTTGTGCGGTGCCGTCGCTGTATTCGGGCACCAAGTATTTAAGCAAACAAAAATGAGGGGTGGAGTTAACGATGACCATCGAAATTAAGCAACGGCTGCTGCCAGACGGCCAGCCGAACAAACCGAGCTGCCCTATGCAGCCACGATATATTACGATCCACAATACCGACAATACCGCACCAGGGGCCACTGCCGAGTCGCATGCACGATACATTCTTAATGGCAGTGGTGACCGAGAGGTGAGCTGGCACTACACGGTAGACGACAAAGAGATTTACCAGCATTTACGGGATAACGAGCAGGGATGGCATGCTGGGGACAAAGATGGCCCCGGAAATACAACAAGTATCGGCATCGAGGTCTGCATGTACGAGGGGATAAATGAGCCGCAGGCGTGGCAGCGGGCGGCGGAGCTGGTGGCTGTGCTGCTGTGTCGTCATGGCTTGGCTATTGGTAAGGTTGTACCGCATAAGCACTGGAGTGGTAAGCGATGTCCGTCTCGTATCCTGCCGCGCTGGTCGGAGTTTATCAAATTGATTGAGAAAGAGTTAGGCAAGCAGGCTAAGCCCAAGTCACCAGCCAAGGCGACAAACATCCTGGGCAAGGCATCGGCCACGGTTGAGCAGGCGAAAGCGTGGGCCCGAAGCCATAAGGCACCGGCTGAGTTTATCAAGCTCGCCGACCTGTACTGGGAGTTAGCCCCGGAGCGCGGCGTTGACCCGGCTGTTGCGTATGTACAGTTTGGGCACGAGACAGGCTATTTGTACCGGGACTGTAAGAGTGCGGCGGGCATCGATGCGAGCTTTTGCAATCCATGCGGACTCAAAATCACCGCTGGTGGCGGGGATACTCAGGCATCGGCGCATAAACGATTTGATGACTGGCGCGCGGGCATCAAAGCCCACCTTGACCATTTGGCCTTGTACGCTGGGGCTGCGGGATACCCACGTGCGGGCACTCCCGATCCAAGACATTTCGCACATTTGCATGGCACCGCTAAAACTGTGGAGGCGTTGGGTGGTAAATGGGCGCCATCAGCGGAGTATGGGTGCCGCCTGGCAGACGAGTTAGCAAAGCTGCGTAGCATGCAAGCGCCTAAGCAACCGGACAAGCCGGCCATGGATTATGACGGCCATTGGGCCGAGGCGTCTATTCAGCGTGTTATGGATGCTGGAATTATGGGTGGCCGTAACGCTGGATTTGCCCCGAATGAGCAGATTACGCGGGCTGAGATGGCAGTGGTAGTTGATCGGATGTTGAAGCAGTTGGGGAAATAGAGATACGAACAATATCCCGTAGACGTATAAATTCTGTCATGGTAAGATATAAATAGAAAAGGAGCCGTGCTAGTAACACGACTCCCGAGCAATAGCCGCTTTAAGAGCGGTCGGCTGTTGGATAAGTATCGTGAAATAGACCGTTACCTTCCGATGGGGCGGTCTATTTCTTTTGGTTCAAAAGAGCAATGACGACAGTAAAGATTAACGTCAGTAGTGCAACAATAAGCAAACTGAATTCAATCATAAGCGTCAAAGCGTCTTTTATCTCCATGTAGCGCCACCTCCTTTCCGGAGGCTTAGCCTAGACCGCCCATAAAGCCTTTCTATTGCTCGTCTATCATACCATATATTTCAATGTATGGGGACAGAAAACGACAATTTTTTGAGATTGCAAAAACAAAAGCCCCGGAGTGATCCGAGGCTTTCTTACTATAAAAACGGCCCGCCCTGTTACACATCGATGAGAGGTGCGGGCGGGGTCTGTTAATCTGTTATTTCAACTATAGTGCGAATAGAGTACTCCTTTACACCTA
>NZ_BALG01000202.1 GCF_000315235.1 Paenibacillus popilliae ATCC 14706
ATTGTGCCAGCACCGCATACAACTGTTGCATCACCGCTCCTCTGGTCACATCGCCCCGCACGGTCGGCACGGCTGCGGTTTGCTTTTTATCGAGGCCAAGCGCATCGATTTTTTGTGAAGTCGTCTGCAGCAACATTTGCAGTTTGTCTGCCGGCATGGGCTGCATGAACTCCTCCTGATACCAAGCAAACGGAAACAGTCCATAATTTTGTCCTTCCACGAGTGCTTTCTCGGCCCATATATGATAAAGGGAACTAGCGGGACTCTGCGCTTCCTCAGCCTGGATCGGAGCTGCGGCTCCTTGCAACAGCACAACAACGGCGATCAACAAGGCAACGACTTGCTTGCGAAAAAAGCTTTGGATTGTTTTCATAGACATCCCTCACTATCTTTATTATTGTAAATCTAGCTTATCCAGTATATAATCCAGTATCTTCTCCCTATGGGTTACAATATGCGCCTCAGCAAGCATTCCGTTCTTTATTTGGGCTGTTTCGCCTTGTTCATTATAAAGAGGTTTTGGAAATAGAGAAGCTTGTACCCGATAGTAACTAGCCCCACTTTTGGGATCAATGATAGCGTCCTCGCTAATCATCTCTACCCGTCCCGTGAAATGCCCATAGTTATGGGCTGGTAAGGCAGGAACATTGCACCTAATAAAGTCTCCTACTTGAATAAGAGCAATATCTTGATTGGTAACTGCCATATTCACAACAAATTCTGCACCATTATCAGGTATAATTGTAAGTATTTCTTCTCCGGTTTGCAATAGCTCCCCTCTATTCATTTCTTTGCTTACATTTATAATTCCATGAACTGGAGCCATCACCTCTCTATCCTGTATACTTTGATCCAACTCCTTTAGCTTCTCCTTCCCTTCTTTCCAAGTTGCTTCTTTTTGTTGAATGGTGTGATTGAACTCCACAATTAATTCTTCGAGCTCCTTCGACTGTTCTGCAAGCTGATATTCACTCTGTTCTATCTCCTGCATTACCTTAAAATAGGAATCATTACTATAGTTGG
>NZ_BALG01000201.1 GCF_000315235.1 Paenibacillus popilliae ATCC 14706
GTCAGCCAAAGGCGTTCAATACGGCCTTTGGCTTGAGGCGTGACGGCCTTAATATGCTCGATGTTCAAGTCGGCCATGGCTTTACCGAAATGGGCGAGCGGGATGCCATATTTGTGTATGCCCTGCTGCATTACAAGCGAATAGCCTTCACGGCATTCGTTTGGTCGGAAAATTGCACCAACAACCGTTCCAGTAGCATCATCGATAGCTGCATGCAAGGAGAAGCCTGGAGCGCGATCCTCGAGCCAAGCATAAGGAGTGGCATCGATCTGCCAAA
>NZ_BALG01000200.1 GCF_000315235.1 Paenibacillus popilliae ATCC 14706
TGTGAAAATCGGATGTAAAATACCCAATATCATCGGTTGAAAATTGCCCACTTACAACCGACATACTCTCCGGAGGGAGAGAGTCGAGATTGGTTAAGAATGGGGAATATTTCAGGATGAAAGATATGAGGGAAAGAGGCATGAGCATGACTCAGATTGCAAACGAGCTGGGACGGGATCGCAAGACGATCAGGAAGTGGCTGAAGACGGACGAGCCAGGCGTATACCCGAAGCGCAAGCCGACAGCAGGAAAGCTGGATGCCTACAAAGAGTATATACGCCATCGTATGGCGGAAGGCTGTCTGA
>NZ_BALG01000199.1 GCF_000315235.1 Paenibacillus popilliae ATCC 14706
CGACACCATCACACTAATACCATTAATCCCCCGCATCACACCATTGCAATACAGCTAAGGTTGCATCGGCTGCAACCATTCAGCGTGACCGAGTGCCTACGACGATGATAAGGGTACAGTAGACATCACCCAGAGCGCTGCTCCCTCGCTCTGTATCTACTGTAACCCTTAACCACCGACAAACAGCGGACACGAAATAGACATACTACAGACAGATTCTTTCCAACTCTCCAATCAGTTTCAGTGTATTTGCCACCGACTCTATACCATCGTTGAGATACCTGTCAACTGTTCTATC
>NZ_BALG01000198.1 GCF_000315235.1 Paenibacillus popilliae ATCC 14706
GTGTTTTTTTGTGCCATTTTACATAACCCTTCTATTTCAGTGTAAAGAACTACATCCTGCTACTTCGTGCAAGGTGTCATTTTCGTACAAAAGAGCTGGCCGCCAGACAGTCCCTCACGCAGCGAGAGCAGCAAGTAAAAGTGAGCTTCGAGTACATTGTTAGAAATATAGAAATGGCGGTAAGGTTAATTCAGGATGACGAAGTACGAGAAATCACAGAATTCCGGTATTTAAAAAAGCATTCACGACAGCAGACATTGATCGGGTGGAGCAAGGTAACCGATAGAACAGTTGACAGGTATCTCAACGATGGTATAGAGTCGGTGGCAAATACACTGAAACTGATTGGAGAGTTGGAAAGAATCTGTCTGTAGT
>NZ_BALG01000197.1 GCF_000315235.1 Paenibacillus popilliae ATCC 14706
GGTAAGGAATCTTGCTGCAAGCGCTCGACACGTTTTTTTCCAAACGTTGTCCATGCAAAGCCTTTCGTTAAAAAGCGGCTTAAAGTGTACTGTGTCAAGTGGTTTTTTAGATATTGAAATATTGAAATATTGTAGACACTTTTATAGTGTTGACTGATTACCAATTAGTGTATTGAACTGCATAGGTCATGTTAGTCATTGTTTCTTGTCTTAATTTCCCAACGTCAACATCTTCACCATATTGTGAACGATTTCGAGTTGATGGCCTACTTGGGTCATACATGTGCTTTTCAGAGTGTGGGTTAACAAAATCATTTGGATTGCTTCCCCCACCTGGCTTTGTAGGAACTGGAGCATTACCCATCCCCTCAGACGCCTTTCCGGCACTTTCCTCAGCGTTACTCACAGCGCTTTTTTCAGCGTTTTTCGTAACGCCGACTTCCGAAATGCCATAAGTAGGTGGTTGCGACTGTTTTTCTCTCCCTTCCATCGCTTTGATTTCTTCTTTTGTTAGTGTTGGAATGTTGTCATCCAACTCTGGCTGTTCCGTTGACGTTCTTGTCCCCAGTTGTGATTCCACTTCACAGCATTCTATTGGCCGCTTGGCTCTACCTCCGATACCGCACGGTCTGCACACTCGGATCTCCCTTTCTTCGGCTGAAGGAAAACCGTACTCCCGTCTTCTATGATTTCAGGTGGAATGTCACTCATTAGGGTATCCAATTTATACGTTATTTGTTCTATATTTCTATAATTTACTACCGCCTTTATGGGAAATACCATTGTTTTTAGATGATCATTTGCTGGTGTACTTAATTCAGACGAAATCAATGCTATGCTTGATTCCAAGTCTTGTATCATGCTGTTTAATGCATCGGTGACGCGTTGTATTTTATGTTCATATATTTCTATTCGCTGTTGCTTCGCTTGGCTATCTGCTTGTGCCGCTTTTTTTTCAACTTGAAGCAGCTCTTGTTGCTTGTTTTGGAGGGTTTGCTGTTGAACTTGATGTTGATGTTGAGCTTGCTTCTGCTCTATTGCAGTAATTTGCCGATCATAGCGGGCTGCAATCTCAGCTATACCTTTCTTCTTGGTTACATCCACTTGTTTTTGGCCTTCACGGATGGCTTGTATTTGCTGTTTGACCTGCCTATCCGATCCTCGACCTTTAAAAACGGGCTCTTTGCCTATACTCCGCGCGGAGCCAAGGCGAGCGCAGCGATCTACAGTGTGATCGAGACGGCCAAGGAAAATGGGCTGCACCCGTTTCGGTATCTCACGCACTTGTTCGAGCAATTGCCGCAGCTTGCCAATCTGCAAGAGCCACAGGCGTTAGCGTCCTTTATGCCGTGGTCGCCGCAGTTGCCGGACTTCTGCCGTCTGAACTAATCTACATCGATCATACACTGGCCCCAATCTGACCGCTAGGTGGGGCCGATTTGACGTTCACTGATGTTCCTCTATAGCTGCTGCTGTAATTTCTCAGGCTGTCAGTTGTGAGCATCTTTCACATGATTTCATTCGTTTCTATTCTTCTTTTTTCTTCGTAAATATCACGAATATCACGGATAACTTCCTTAACAAAGGGATCTAGTTCATTCCTGATTTGTGTTTGTAAGGAATATCCAATCGTAGCTATATCATTTTGTAGGATTTCCAGTATCGATTTTCGAACCAACTCGGCAGCTTGTTTTGTTATATACTCTTCGTTATTTTGAATTTTATAGAAACTATAGTCGTAAATCGAATGGGTTTGCAAGATAGCGTCAAGCTTGTCTTCCGTTATGTTCGGCAACAACGTATTTACAATCAAATCTTTTATTTTCGTGTGTATCTTTTCGATCTGCTGCTGGGGGACTACCTGTTTTTTAATCAACTTTTGCAATGATTTTGCCTGTAAATTAAACGGTAACAAGTCTAGCAGTTCTATTGTTGAACCTAAGCGCTCCGGATGAGCCAACACATTTCTTACGATTTGTTTTGCACGTTCTGCATTCATCGATACGGGTCGCCAGTGGGTAACAGCTAACCATTCATCGAATGGAACATGAACATGGAGAGCATCATCTTCGACAACAATAATATATTCTACTTTCCCTCCGATAACTTCATCTCCGATGCGAACAACGACAGGCGCAGTTATCGATTGTCCTTTCCACTCCATGGGTACAGAGCAATGTCGTTCTCGAGATAAGGCTTGCAATTGTTGTTTCACAGATTGTACGCGTTCCGGAAGTACGGCAACATGGACAAATACAATGGGATAATTAAGAACCGTATCAATATGCTCTACCCTTCCTTCTATCGAAGGTTCTGCAAAAGGCAACGATAATTTTTGTCCGACCACTACTGCAGTTTCTTGCGGCGATTCATTTACATCAACGTGTTCATCCCGGTTGATTTCGTCTGTATATACATATTGAATCGGTTTATACCTACCTTGTTGTTCTCCATCCTTACGTACAAAAATATTTAATGGCAATTCTCTAAATTCTTGGTTCGTTGTAGACAAAGGCACACCGATTCGAACAAAAGAATGGGGTTGATCTCCAAGAGATAGCACCTTCCCTATTACCGTTTTCGTTACACTCCCCACTCCCCCCTGTAGCTCATCCCACTGAAGTGTAAACTTCTGTCCTTCATGGCGAATAACAGGAGCAATTCGATTTGGATGAACAGATATATGCACTGTCTCCACAGGTAAAACGGCACCTTCTTCATTTCTATATTTAAAAAAATGATTTTCCGTAAGCGTAGTTGTTCGGAGTAAGTTAGCATTTTCTAGACCATATATAGTAGGCAGTTCACTTGCATCTGCCTCTGTTAAACCCGTTATTAAAATTTCACCATTATTTTCAATACTGGACAGTTCACCAAGAACCGTTTCCCCCTCTTTAAACGGGACGCGAATTAATTTACGTCTTTCTCTCGCATCCAATATAAGCGGACGATCTTCAGTTGGAAATTCTGCTATTTCTTCTTTTACACGATTGTTGTTCTCGTCTACCTGTTCGTCCTCCGACAATTCGCTTATTGACCACTCACCTTCACCGTTAGGCTTGATCGGCGAAGGTGTAGGTGTGTTATCACTCGTCCCCGGTTGCGACTGTTGTTCTCTCCCTTCCATCGCTGCGATTTCTTCTTCTGTTGGAGGTGCTGGGATGTTGTCATCTAACTCTGGCTGTTCCGTTGACAGGCTTGTCCCCGGTTGTGGTTCCATTTCACAGCATTCTTCTACTGACCGCTTGGCTCTACCTCCGATACCACACGGTCTGCACACTCGGATCTCCCTTTCTTCAACGGCAATTTCGTCTTCAACGATCTCCTCGCTTATTGGTTTCCCTGCTGTCTCTTCTACCGCAACCGCACTGTCCTTTATCATTTCTAGCTTGGTGGCCGTTCTTGATACAATGCCTGCTTCTCGACTGATTCCTTTGATAACTAAGGTCGTTGCTTCTTCTGGCTTGATAGGCACAAAGCTTCCCATCGGATCCATGGCTAGCAAAGTAAACTGAACGTATTTCAGTTTATCTAAAATCTGTGCTTGCCACCCAGGACTGTCGAACAAGTTATGCTCGATCATGTCAACCATAGGTAAAAATATAGGTTGCAAAGCTTGTCGTTGCCCGTTTATGTTCTCTTTGGCTTGCTTGACCTGGATGACGTTCTCCGCTGCTGCCTCTAGATTACTCCAGTAAGCGGCGCACTCTTCCTCTGTCCCTGCTGCTTGTTCCAAAGCGGCAAGCAGTTGCGCTTGGGTTACCAAATCCGATATCGCTATTTCCGAATCGATGTGCTCCATCGTTTGCGCCAACGACACCATCGTTCGCAGCACGCGTTGCTTGTCCACTTGCTGTCGGATATGCGCATTCGTTTCCGTTTCCCCTGGTCCGAACAAGCTGGCCTGCAAGCTATTCTCCACGGCTTGCACCGCTTGTTTATTGCCTTCGTAGATGGATTTGACGAGTTGACTTGGATGCCGGAACGATTCGGATAAATGGTTTCCAAGCTCGGTGAAAAATTTTGTAAATGTAGGTTCCTTGGCTATTTTTCTGGCATGCTCCCCTTGCACCCCATCCACAATCATTTTCAACTGTTGCCCCAAATCAACCGCCATATTTGCATAGTGGGAAGCTTGCTCCGCAGTGGTGTTTAGTCGTTGTTTGGCTTGGTTAGTTTCTGTTTTCTGCGTAGACCGCAGCAATGTTCCATGTTCTGGATTTATTGCCTGCCACAGGCTACCATAAGAGAGCCCTTGTCGATTTTTAAGGACTTGAATCAGTTGCTTCGTCTTCGCTTCGGCACGCCGCTGTGCAGCTTCACGCTCTTCTTTCTCTTCTGACAAACTTGCCCACCAATCTACCAGTAAAACTTTTCCGTCAAGCCTTTGTTGTGCTACACGATCGCGAGCACTCTGCCCGATCCGGTTATTAGCCTCTTGCTCCTGGTCTGCTGCTCTTTTTAACTGCTGCTGAATTTCTGCCACTCTTTCGGCAGTTTGCTGCTTTATCATCGCTAGTAATTGATTTTCAAATACGGCTAATTCCTCTACGGTTAACTTCTCTACTCGAAATTGTCGGAACAACTGCAAGAGGGGATCAGTGTATTTTTTGTTCATGGTCGCTAGTTGGATAACTATTTTATTCATTTGGGTATGTAAATTGAGTTGTTTCGTTTGGAATGGCTGAATGAAAAGAGTACTCCTATCTTTTTTTATTTCGGGCGGTAGGTGACCCATTACGGTTTCTAACTTAGACGTCATTTGTTCCATATTTTTATAATTCGCTATCGCATCTATGGTAGGTACCATTGTTTTTACATGGTCATTTGTGGGTGTACTTAATTCAGACGAAATCAAAGCAATGCTTGATTCCACGTCTTGTATCATGCTGTTTAATGCATCGGTGACGCGTTGTATTTTATGTTTATATAATTTTATTCGCTGTTGCTTCGCTTGACCATCTGCTTGTGCCGCTTTTTTTTCAACTTGAAGCAGCTCTTGTTGCTTGTTGTGGAGGGCTTGCTGTTGCGCTTGATGTTGAGCTTGCTTCTGCTCTATTGCAGTCATTTGCTGATCATAGCGGGCTGCAATCTCGGCTATTCTTTTCTTGGTTGCATCCACTTGTTTTTGGCCTTCACGGATGGCTTGTATTTGCTGTTTTACCCGCCTATCCGATCCTCGACCTCTAGGCCGCTTCCCCTGCCGTATTTGCGATAATAGATTCAAATCCTGAATTTTTCCATTATTATTTTCCCTTATTTCTATCATAATTTGTTCTTGAAGCTCTTC
>NZ_BALG01000196.1 GCF_000315235.1 Paenibacillus popilliae ATCC 14706
TAATTACTTCGTTACGGAGTCCGAAATATGGACGCATAATAACGGCCCATTGATTAAACTAATTTCTAAAATGTTGGGAAACGCTGGGAAGAATACCGCGAAAAACGCCGGAAAAAGCGCTGTGAAAAACGCTAATAATGTAACTAGGGGGAACGGGTAATGTAGGTAGATCTTCTGTTAAGCTGAAGCTAGATAAAGCATTGGATCCCGCTAATAGTTGGGCGTTTAAAAAAATCAATGCTGAGATTGCTAGAAAAAAAGCGCTGGGGAAAACACTGAAAAAAACACCGAAAAAAATACCGGCAAAGACATCGGCAAAAACTAACGGGAAAAATTCCGGAAAAAGCGCCGGGAAGGCGTCTAAGGCGACGGCAAATACTGGTTGGGATATGGTTAAAGGTGGCTCTACAATTCATGGACGCAGATATTCTGAACATGCACTTGAAAGAATGGCTCCTAATTCACTACAAGTGAGAGCCGAACTAGAAAAAAGAGCGTTGGAAAGAGGATTTGTACGAGGGACAGATAGATTTAACGATTTTGTGAAGCCAAGAGGTATTCCTCCGATGGTAGTTGAAGACGTTATTAAGTCAGTAAAGCCCATACCAGGTAAAAACCCAGGTACTTTAGACTACATTGGAAATGGTATAAAGGTTGTTACTAACAGAAGTGGTGAGGTAGTAACTGTATTTTTAAGTTCAGGAGTGAGGTAAAAAATGAGCATAAGGTTTGATGAATATAAATTACTTGAAATATTTTGTAATGAGCCGAAGATTCTAGTTGAAGAAGCGGAAATTTACCTCTATTCTACTGGATATGTAAAGGATTTTCTATTCGAGTTATACTTTTCAACTTTTGATGAACATGTATCTGTAAGACTAGAGCACAAACATTTAGTTAACCCCATATTTGACATTGGCCTCGATAATATTAGTACAATAAGATGTGATGAAGAAAAAATAGAATTATGTAGGGATGAAGAAAATCCAGTATTAAGAATTTACATGAAACCTAGTGTTACCTTAGATATCGATTTGTGATGTCCGTTGATTTTAACCTATCAGTTGTCAGCATTCCCTCGTCTTCTAACGCGGGGGATGAATGGCGACGGTTTGCACCGCACAACCTCATAATGATAAAATAATTTCTATTCAGTCGTATTATGATAAAAGGTTGTGTAAACATTTCAATTGGACTGAAATGACCACTCAGTAATCTTGCTCAATTATCACTTGATTCTAGTAATCAAGTATCGCAGGAAGATAATTGGGTCTGTCAATAACTTTGTGTAAACTCATAAACACTGCCATGAAATGATACATTCAATAAAAGATTTCAGCCATTTGACATGATTGTAAATAGTATTGTTAATAACTTACGAAGATGAAAAGATCAATAATGATGTCCCTTTATTTCGGATATCCGCGATCATCGCCGCTAGATGCGGCTAGGTTTCGTCCCGTTCCGTCCGGGACTCATCAGGCGGTTAAAACATTAAGCCTTGATATCATTACCCCAACATCCCCACGGCAGCGGCGTCCGACTGTCATGAGTCTGTCCATGCGCCATATGAGAGCTTGTACCATTGATGCCGGACAGTATCATTCAGTGGCACCATAAATTCTTCCTCGTATCCCCATCCCCCACAAACCATCCGCTTGACATAGTACATATTTATCCTCCTCCGCGTACTGGGTAACGGAATGCATAACCGCTTACCTTGTAGTATCCTAGCATGGATAGCATTCTAAAACGGCAGTCTTCCAGTTTTACAATCTCTAGGCTGCTGTTAATAGCTAACGTTTTTGGCGTTCTGATTGGGCACTCCTCCCTACGGTAAGCGTGAAACCAATCCCACCTGTGCAGCAAGTCAAAACAGTCACAATGAATCCATTACGCATACGAAAGGATGGATTCAAAATGGAAACGAGTTTACAAGCGTTATGGACGGAGCGCATTACCGCTTATCAGACCAGCGGGCAAACGATG
>NZ_BALG01000195.1 GCF_000315235.1 Paenibacillus popilliae ATCC 14706
AACGGGTTGTATTACATGCGGGCGAGATACTATAACCCGGAGATCAAACGATTCGTGAACAGGGACATTGTGGCAGGCAACCTTGCCGAAGGACAGACGCTAAATCGGTATGCGTATGTCAACGGCAACCCGATCAGCTTCGTCGATCCGTTTGGACTGAGCCGAGACAGTGACGGCGGCTTCCAAGCCCATCTGATGGGAATCGGACACGCATTCCAAAGCTTTGGCAGCTCTGTACTGGATGCGGCCAAAGGATTAGGCAACCTGGCGCTATATAGCACAGGCTTTGGAAAATACGTAGACCCAGAAGGGCAAAAGCAATTTGATGAAAGCATCAAGAACGCGTTCCTTCATCCCGTAGATACAGTTATCCAAATCGGGCAAGGAATCAGGACAGAATTCGACGATATGGTGATAAACGGCGATCTCAATTCTCGTTATGCCTATGGGGGAGCATT
>NZ_BALG01000194.1 GCF_000315235.1 Paenibacillus popilliae ATCC 14706
CTCGGGTTTTTCCGTTTTCATAAAGTTGCACCAGTTGCTTTTTAAACTCTGCTGTGAAAGTACGTCGTTGTTTTGGCATTGTAGACGATCCGCTTCTTAAGATAATAGCTTTATTCTACAAGCCCTTATTTTTGTTGTCCAACTAAGTGTAGCCGATCCACGACAGGGTTACACTGGGGATATATCCCCAGCCCCCTATGTGTCGTATCTAGCTCATTAAACTATCAGACACTCTGAGACGTCCAGAGCGCCCGTAGACGGGTTAATACGCAAATGATACATGTGATAGATTGCCGCACCATCTGGACGTGTCACAGCCCCTCCACAGTGCGGATACGCGCGCACTGGCTCCGACTCTTGCTCATATATGCGTCCACCACATCCATCACAATCGTAACCACCGTGATACACATCATCTCTCATCACCTCCAGCGTCTATCTCCCCCTTATTAATAGACTTTGTAGGCTTTTTTCCACTCATCGCCGCACCGTGAGTAGCCGCATAATCAATGATAGTAGCCTTAAAGACTTCTTCTTGCCTTTTCGCATGTGCTTCCAACTGCTCTACCTTCGCAGCCATGATGGCAGCTTCTTTTTCAGCTGCAGCCGCCACGGCGGACAGCTTAGCCGCCTCCGTCTCCTGCGCAGCAACTACAGTCTGCTGCTGCTCGACCTCTGTCGTTAGTCCCTGTATCCAATTTTCTTTATCATCGACAACTCCATTCAGCCGCTCAACTTCTGCCGACAACCTGCCATTGGACTTATCCAACTCACGCATCTCCTTGGCGTACTCTTCATTAACACGACCTAATCGCTCCTTATCAGCCTGTAGTTCCTTCATGCTCTCCTCCAGGACATCAAGACGCGCTTGTAATTGAGTCACTTTCAAACGTTCATTTTGCAACTCTTCCTGCGCATGCATAGTGTCCTTCATCGATGCGTCAAGGGCTTCATTAAGACTGTCGCTTGCTAATCGCAAAGCC
>NZ_BALG01000193.1 GCF_000315235.1 Paenibacillus popilliae ATCC 14706
GGTTCCGGCTGGTACTTATCTTGCGCATTTAGGAAACGGTCAAACCATTTTCCCTTTAGATTATGGAATGAAGTTAACTGATCAGGCGGGAACGATTATTGGAAAGCAAGTACTAAAATTGAAAGCACTTGTTGTCCCGAAGGATGATATTCTGAAAGAAACTAATGTGCAGATGTTCATTTTATACAAATCAATATCCAATATATTGCGTTCTAAGGGATTTGATGAAAAGGATATAGAAAGCCTGAAAGCTCAGTGCATGTTTATATTTTCAGGCCCTAATGTATTGTTGGCAATAGAAAATTCTCAAAGTGCAATGCTTGATTTACTAACTAATGAGTATATACCAAATAATTTATTAAGAGATACATTGTTAAAATTAAAACAACACGCGGGGATTGCTTTTCTAAGTGTGCCTATTTGTATGGATAAAGCGATTGCCGGGAGTACATCATTTCCTAAAAATGGCGATAAACCTAATATGAGTATAATCCCAACCCATCAATCTTTACTGAGCCAGTTGGATGAACATATAAGTACATCACGTACATTACATCATGAATTTGGTCATGTAATAGATCGAGAAATTCTAAATGGGATTTCTTCCACTCCAGAGTTTAAAGCGCTGTTTGAAAAAGAAAAAAATAATATTACAGAAATAAATACGTATGCCAACTATGCAAAAACGAATCCACAAGAATTTTTTGCAGAGGTTTTTAAATCTATGGTTTCCATGGGGAATGAGAAATATCCATCAAGTTATTATCGTGATTCTATTGAGAAAGAAGCTCCTGAGACTGTGAGATTTATAAAAGATAAATTGAAAGAGAAAGGATATATACTTTAAATCGTAGCCTTCAGTATTCAGGAAGTGGATTTCCCGATTTATTAAATTTAAATTACCGTTATCTGGGTAATCAACAGGCGTGCATTGGTTAGTACGTATATACGTATTAACCAATGCACCTTATTAACAGATTGGAGGAGAGATTGTGCCGCGCTAAACCCCACTTTCATGTTGGGGATGCAGCGGATAATGCTATGATTGTTTTAGGGAATCAACTTTTGAAATCAAAAATCCGAGGATATTGTGCTTACGTATTTTGTCGGTAGAGAAATCACCGTCAATGACGTGAGCGATTGTGCGTCAGGCACGACATAGGCTTGCGTGCTCTACCTGCGAATCCGCTCCCTGGAAAACGGCCCCCATCTTTAACGGAACATCCAATCAGTTTCGCTACATTCGATCAACATCCTTTCGTATTCTCCAATTCGAATGGTTCCGCCACGCACTTTTTTTTCATTTATTCCGTAACATTTGTCACAAAGAAGAGACAGTTTGCCGATATAGAATGTACAAGGAGTTACTATTTCTTGGAATTTACAAGGTATGGATACGGGATTAGGGGCGAGTGCAAACCTAATTTCAACAAGTGATTACACAGAGGAGCGATGAGAATGAAAAAAAAGAAAAAGTTGATGGTGTTAATTTTTAGTTTTGTTATCGGGACTAGTATCTTAGGATTAAACGAAATAACGTATGCTGCTGACACAACGAGTCCTAATTTTATGACTCAATATAGCTCAGCGGATAAAGCAAAGGCAGAAGCTTATAGCCAAGAAAGATATGAAATTTGGACGAAAAACATTACCCGTAGTCAAAAGAAGATGATTAATAGCTATAAGAAGAACTCAAATAAAACAAATAAATTACTAGTAAAATTCCAAGGTGATATTCGAGTACTTCAACAAATAGCGGAACAACCTGGAGCAGATCCTAAATTAGTGAAGCAAGTCAATGAAATAGAAGAAATGAATAAATTAATTAAAGTAGAAGAAAATAAAACACCTCAAACCCAAACTATATACACTAGTTTTAACGCAACCGATATTGGTTTTGCATCGAATTCAGATATAAAAGATGGATTTCTAAATTTTGATGAGCAAAAAATAAATACAATTATAAAATATTTAAAAATGGGAAATTTCCCAGATTTTCGAGTGGGGAATTTGTTACCATCCGAACCACATTCCACAGTAAATGCTTTCTTTACACAAAGGCGAATTTTAATAGAGTTAGAGGTTCCGGCTGGTACTTATCTTGCGCATTTAGGAAACGGTCAAACCATTTTCCCTTTAGATTATGGAATGAAGTTAACTGATCAGGCGGGAACG
>NZ_BALG01000192.1 GCF_000315235.1 Paenibacillus popilliae ATCC 14706
CCCCCCGCCGGGAGCCGTTCGGCTTCCGCCTCGGTCTCGGCAGCCGTCTCTTGCCAGTGGCGGATCGTATCCGCCTGCCGGGCCAGGCGGTGAGCCTCGGACGCGAGCGCCAGCAGCGCCTCCTGCGGACGCAGCGCGGCGAGTCGCCGTTCCCATGCGGCCCGCTGCTCCTTCGCGCGGGCGAGCGCCGCCTCCGCCTCGGCCAGCCGGCGCTCGTTCGCCTCCCAGCGCGCCGCAGCGTCGGGCGGCCAATCCGCGAGCGGAGGCAGCCCCGCCAGCGCTTCGCGCGCCGCGACGAGACGCACCCACGTCTGGCTGACATGGGCGGCGCGCTCCGTCAAAGCCAGCGCCTCGCGGACGGAGCGGCGTGAAGCGGCAGCCGCGTCAAGCCCGGCGTCCACTTCTGCCAGATGCGCTTCCGATTCGACGAGCCGCGCTGCCTGCGCCTGGCCCTCCCGCCGTGCCCGGTCCGCCCGGTCCAGCGCCTGCAGCGTATGCGTCAGCTCCTGCGAGCGGCCGCGCGGCTTATACAGCTTGTCCGCCTCCTGCTGCAGCCACAATTCGGCCTCGGCGACCTGGCGGCCGCCCCCGAGGCCGGTGTCGTACAGGAAGGCGCCTACCTCGTCTCCCTGGAGCGCCTGCAGTTCATGGAGTTCATCCAGCGTAATCGCGAACAGACGCCGGAACAACTCCCCGTTCAGTCCACCCAGCAGCTCCGTCTCCAGCGCGGGCTGGGTCATCCGCTCCAGACGCCCGTCCGCCCCCCGGCGATGGATGACCGTCTGCATGCTGCCGTTCCGCTCCAGACGCTCGATCCGCCATTCCTGTCCACGATCATCCTCCACGGCGAGCCGCCCGCCGTAGACGCCGCCTTCCGCGGGCTCATAGCGGCCTGCTGCGCCGCCGCGCTTCGAGAAGCCGTACAGCATCCCTCGCAGGAAGGCGGCAATCGTGCTTTTCCCCGCCTCATTCGGTCCGAGCAGCAGCGTAATGCCGCCGGGCTTCCCCGGCTCGGCCAGCTCAAGCTCCAGATCGCGGAGCTCGCCGAAGCCGTTCACATGCAGATGCAGCAGCCTCATGATATGCTTCCTCCTTCATGCAGCGCTTCGAGCGCCAGCAGCATCGCTTCCTTCAGCCAGTCTGCCGCCGCCTCCTCCGGCTGATCGGCCAGCCATTGGCGAAGCCGGGGCTGCGCCGGGAAGGCGCGAAGCGCTTCAGCCAGAAGCTCGTTCCACAGCGCGCTATCCTGCCTGCCCCGGTCCGCCAGCCGGACCAGATCGCCGAGGAAGCTGTCCGACTCCATCCAGACGGCCGGATCCAGATCAGGACGGCACCGCACGCAAACCTTGGCGATCCATACCCCGTCCGTCGAACCGGAACGCTCCATCCGTTCCAGCTCCTGCTCGTTGGCCGCAGCCGCCCACTGCTGCTCCAGCGAATGGCGCTGCAGCTCGCGGTAGAGCGGCGTGCGTCCGACGAGCGTAAGACGCGCGAAGACGAGGCGACCGCCGCCTTGCTGGCGCAACCCGGCCAGCACCGTGTCGAGCCGCTCCATTACCTGCTGCATATCGGCGAGAGCCGCGATATCGACGGCCTCATCAGACCAGCGGATCTGATCGAGCGGCGCGAAGCGCAGCGACACGTGACGACGCTCGTCCACCTCGACGACATATGCGCCCTTCGCTCCGGTCTCCTTGACATGCCGTCCCTGCGTATTGCCAGGATAGACGAGGTACGGGGACGCATGGAGTACTTCCCGGAGATGAATATGACCGAGAGCCCAATAATCGTACCCGGCAGCAATAAGCTCCCGCTTGGAGCAGGGCGCGTACGGATCATGGCCCGGCCGCCCGTCAACCGTCCCATGCAGCATGCCGATGCGGAACAAGCGCGCCCGTTCCGGCAAGCCGTCCGCCGCTTCGGGGGCAAGCGCCTTCTCCGGCTCGGACGGATAACGCACGGCCAGATTATCCCGCACCGCGGACTCACCGTAAGACATCCCCGCGATCACCGCGAGCGGCGTTCCGTCAGCGCCGCGGGCCAACGCCGCGCCGGGGGCGCCGATGCCGAAGACGGTCACGTTGTCTGGCCATGCCCACTGCACACCTTCATGCAACGGATCATGATTGCCGTGAATCAGATAGACTGCGATCCGGTGCGCCGCCAGCCGTTCCATTCCCCGCTGGAGACGCCACTGGGCCTTGAACGACCGATCCTTGCCGTCATACAGGTCGCCGCTGACGATGACGAACGCGACCTGCTCCTGCACCGCCAGATCCACGAGCGCGTCCCACGCGGCGAAGGTCGACTCGACGACGCGTGAGCGCAGTGAAACCGGCAGATCCTTTAAGCCCCGAAACGGGCTGTCCACATGCAGGTCTGCCGCATGTATGAAGCGAAACGCATTCAACTTCCTCTCTCCTCTCCTCATCGTGCGCGTTTGCCCGGCAGATGGCCGCCTAGCGTTCGCATGGCTGGATGGACATTCTCCGGACGGCAAATCAATCCGCCTTGACGCGGAAGCGGAGATAGATCCGCTTCAACTCGTTCACGACGCCGCTCAGCGAGTAATCCTGCTTCGCCTTCGTCCAGGCCGTCCGGGACAGCTCATAGCGGAACGCCGGGTCCGTCATGACCCGATCCAGCGCCGCAGCGAGCGCATCCGGATCGTCGGCGGGCACGAGCAGCCCATTCACCCCATCGGTGATCTGCTCGGCGATGCCGCCGACACGCGTACCCACCAGAGCAAGCCCGCACAGCGCCGCCTCCGCGAACACGGAACCGAACGCCTCCGCGCGGGATGGCAGCACGAAGATGTCCGAGAACGGCATGAATTCCTCTGGATGGAGCATATAACCATAAAATATCGTATCGTCATAGATACCCAGCTCCTGTGCGAGCCGCTCCAGATCCTCGCGGATCGGACCGTCACCGATAATGTGGAGCACATAAGGACGGCCGCACCGCTTCAGCTCGGCGCAAGCTCGGAGCAGCACGTCGAGTCCCTTCGCTGGGACAAGCCGGCATACGACAATGAGCTGGGGCACTTCATTCTCATGGGCAATCGGCCGGAACCGCTTCTCGTCAAAGCCGTTCGGCAGCACCTCGATCCGCTCCGGGCGCTCGATGTAGGGCGCCAGATCATGGCGGAACGAATTCGATACCGTCATCATCAGATCGACATGCGCTTCCAGTTCCCCGTACATGGAGGTCAGGAAGCGGAACTCCGGTCCGTCCAGCTCAATTTTTCCGTTCAGAAGCAACTCCCGCTCATAGCTGGAGTGAACCGTCAGAATGACCGGCGTCTCGGGGAAGAGCCGCTTCGTCACCCAGCCGGCAATCGGATGATGGGCATGGACAAGATCATAAGGGGAGGTGATTCGCCGTCTCGTCCACCATATGTAATCGCGAATTGTCTGCATATATTTGACTACGATCGGAGAATCGCCGTATGCTGTCCAGTCGAAGGTCGCGAACGCAATCTCTTCCTGCCCTTTGCCCCGCAGCCGCTTGGGCAGCGAGAACAGCTCCATCTCCCATCGGGGGAGCTGGAACCGGTCTTGTATATAGGGAACCATGGAGGACACGCCTCCCGGCTGTTCCGGTGGAAAAAACAACGCCTGCAATATTTTCATGCCAGCCTCCTTCCCGTTGCTTTCGCTTTTGAGCAGAAGCACCCCTGCCGGAACGAATGACGGCAGGGGCACTGTTCATCTCTTACTGCACATCGCGCTTCTGGAAGACGAAGAACGAGATGGCGAGCAGCACGGCAAAATATATCGCGTACATCATGAGGCTAAAGCCCAACGTCGCTCCCTTATAAGGCAGTGTGCCTTCCCCGAAGTAAGGCCCCCAGTTCAAATGCGGGAATACCAGCCATTTGTACCATACCTTCTGATACAACACCATCGAGACGGTTCCGGCGAGCATCTGGAAAATGATCGGCAGCGCGATGGACAATCCTAGACTCCGGGTCAGAATCGCAATCATGAAGGACAGCGTCATCTGAAAGGCCGCTTCCGAATAACCAAGGAAGAGCGACACGCCCGAATCCATCAAGGAAGCGTCCTCTGCGGACAGATTGAACAGCGCCGCCCCGACACCCAATCCAAGCAGGAAAATGATCATATAGGCCGCGAACAATACGAGAATTGCGTTCACCCATTTAGAGGCCAGGACAAGCGAGCGGCTGGCCGGCCGGATTAACAGTTGCTTTATCGTGCCATCCTTGAATTCGTCCGTAATCGTCTGCGCCGCGACGATGACAATGAAGATCGTGGTCAGCGGCCGAGCGATGAACACGAACGTATCAGCAAATTGCAAATAAGACATGGGCTCGTCCTTGAACACGAAAAACCGGATGACGACGCCAAGCAGCACCGCCATCAACGCGAGAAAAATATAATAATACGGGGCCTGCCGCTTGCTATTTGTCTTCATCCACTCATTCTGGACGAGTGAGAAAAAGTAGCTCATTCGATCCGGCCTCCTTTCGTCATCGTCAGGAAGGTATCTTCCAGCGTCGGCGCCGAGGTCCGGACCTCATAGATCGCAATCCCCGCATGGACAAGCTTCTCGACGACCTTCGGAATGTCGTTGTGCATCACGTTCACCGTGAAGCCGGAACGCGCTTCGTCCCGGGCCGCCTGCCAATCGGTCGCAGCAAGCGCCTGCAGCGCTTCCTCGGCCCGATCCACCTCCAGATAAATCGTGGTCGGCAGCGCTTCCGCCACGTCCGCGGATGCATTTAGTTCCCGCTCCCCTACGAATTTGCCGCTCTGGATGATGACGACCCGATCACACATCAATTCGATTTCCGAGAGAAGATGGCTTGATACGAGAATCGAGATGTTCTCCTCGCGCGCCAAGCGGCGCAAATAGTCGCGAAGCTGCCGGATGCCGGCCGGATCGAGCCCGTTCGTCGGCTCGTCCAGAATCAGAATCGAAGGATCATGAAGCAGGGCCTGCGCAATGCCGAGCCGCTGCCGCATCCCAAGCGAATAGTTCTTCACCTTTTTGTCTATCGCATTCTCGAGTTCGACGAGCCGCACGATTTCCTCGATCCGCTCCTCGCTGATCGATTTGCCGCTCAAGCGGGCAAAATGAAGCAGGTTTTTGTATCCGCTCATAAATTCGTACAACTCCGGATTTTCGACTACCGCCCCGACATGGGTCATCGCTTTGACCCGGTCGGTCCGAATGTCATGACCCTCAATCCGGATTCGTCCCGACGTCATGGACATCAGCCCGACGATCATGCGGATCGTCGTCGTCTTGCCAGCGCCGTTCGGGCCGAGGAAGCCATAGACTTCTCCGCGCCGCACGCGGAACGACAAATTGTCGATAATCGTTTTCCCCCGAATTTTCTTCGTCACGCCTTCCAACTCAACAACCGTATCATCGGTGCCTTGCATCGAATCTCACTCCTTCCATAGTACATCTGCTTTTGTTACTTCATCTCTCTTACTTTACCGGATTCTTCCCTTCATTCCAACTACGGAATTTTAACATAGAGGGTTTACCTTTTTACCTGAGGTCAACTCCATTGATGTTAATTATCTAACAACTGATGACATCTCCCTGTAAATGATATGATATGACAATGGTGTAGTTACTGTATATATTGCTAGTGCTGGCAATGTAATGATTTGGTATCAGAGCAGTGTTCCAGCTAAAGACTCTGATTTTTTGAACCAAACTTTAGCGGATGCTTGGAAGACAACAAAAACCAAAATGAGTTCTGGAATCATCAGATTTGCAATTCAACGCGCGATGTGTCCTACAAGGACCTAAAGAAGGTCACCGCCGATCTGAAGCCGATCTACAAGGCCAGCACGGGAGAAGCCGCACTTGTAGAACGGGATCGCTTTGAAGAAGTTTGGGGAACGAAGTATCCGCTCATTATCCGTTCCTGGCGCAACAATTGGGATGAGCTCGCGACCTTCATCAAGTATCCGCCAGAGATTCGTAAGTTGATTTATACCACGGGCATCATCGGGAGCTATCATCGCCAACTTCGCAAAGTGACCAAGGGCAAGAGCATCTTTCCGTCCAATGAAGCGTTGCTCAAGATGCTCGATCTCTCGACGATGGATGTTGTCCGCAAGTGGACCGGTCGGGTGCAAAACTGGGGTCAAATGCTCCTCCATCTCTCCGTCTTCTTCCCGGATCGAGTCGGACAGCATTTATGCTAAGGGGCAAAATGGATCGGCTACACTTAGTTGGACAACAAAAATAAGGGCTTGTAGAATAAAGCTATTATCTTAAGGAGCGGATCGTCTACAATGCCAAAACAAC
>NZ_BALG01000191.1 GCF_000315235.1 Paenibacillus popilliae ATCC 14706
GGCCTTACCGTTACAGAGGCAAAATATAATGATACTGCGCATACGGTTGTATTGACGTTTAAGGGACTTCAACCTGGAGGCAAGTACAAAGTAACAGCAACGGGTGTTAACGACTCTGGGAACCAAGCACTTACGGGCACAAAGGAAGCTAGATTTAATAAAAAAGCAGTAACTGGTTTAGACACAACTAAGACACCAGCCTTGTTTGG
>NZ_BALG01000190.1 GCF_000315235.1 Paenibacillus popilliae ATCC 14706
CTGTAAAAGTCATTCTCGCCTGGCAACTTCAGGCCATAGTTCGGTGTTGTCTTCACTAGATCACCTCATTTCGTAATTCATAGTGTGTTCTTTTCGACATTTGGGCATGGGTAAACTGCCCTAAAACATTGTGCTTGTTGTACATGATGGTTACCTCACAAATGAGATTTGCAGGGGCTTGGCGCCCCAACAGAGCAACAACGTCGGAAAAAGCTGACTTCGAAGTAAGCGCCAGCTTAACGGATAGTACATACCCACCGCTGTTAATCTCTAGTGTAAAGCCACCTTTGCCGCATAGTGTTTCAAGCTGTGTGTACAAGGTTCGCTTTGTGATCGGGATACGCTCTATTACACGGGATATGATTCTAAACCGCCTTGAGTCCATATCATCAGCCTGTTTACCGTCAATGCCAAGTATCCGCTCCCACCTTTGTATGCCCGACTCAGTGAGCGTGAACACCGAAAAGTCTTGAGCCATTGTACTTATCAACGATAACGCTCTATCAAATTCCGGTTGTTGCGCCGCCGCCAACGCTTCAAACTCCCGTATCTCTTGTAAGTAATCGGGCCAGTAATTTTTAAGCACGATTCGTCACCGCTCCCAAAAGTGGTATTTCGGTCGATGCCAATACGAGATTCCCCGCAACTCCGTTGAGCTTCGTATCTGCGATATCCAGCACGCCATTGACCGTCAATACCTTTGCTTCAAGCTGACGGGTACGGACAGTGATTGACTCAACATCTGCCCACCCTTTTACCATATCCTCAAAATACATCTGCAGCGCAGCGGTGACATTAGCCTTGACGCTTTCCCAAGTGTAACCTTGCTCAAGAATCAGCTTGAATTCAATGTTCACCGTAACGCCTATCACGCCTTCAACCGTCACAGCGTGACCAACTGGCGCCCAACCTCTACCTTGCCCGCTTAGGCCAGGTGGGTCAATTTCCTGCTGCACCTGTTGGACAAGTTCTTCAGTCGGTACGCCGCCTGTGCCGTCTGTTATGGCCAGCTTCACCGTGCCGCCGCCACTCCATGCGGGGAAGACTTTGCAGGCACCGACGCCTGGGATCTTCTCCGTTTTAGCTCTATAATCGGCTACGTTGCCGCCAAATGCCAAAGCCCGCAAAGATTCGTAATATCGCTCACGTAGCGATTCATCCGTTTCTTC
>NZ_BALG01000189.1 GCF_000315235.1 Paenibacillus popilliae ATCC 14706
TGAGAATCGATTGAAGGATATACGGGATTGTGGTAGACTTTTGCATGGGAGTCGCCACCTTTCGGTTCGTTTGTAAGGGTACAAACATTTTACCAAGTTGGCGGCTTTTTTTCTATTCTTAAATTGTATTTTGTTGGTTAATCAACAGGCCTGTCTCTATATAATAATCGATCAGTGTTTCCAGGGGTATCTTCAACACCATTGCCAGTGGGCGTATCGTCTCAAATTCGGGTCGTTTGACATCACCCTTCTCAATTTTGGATATCGTCCCTTTAGGAATGCCCGACATCTCTGATAATTGTGTTAATGTTATATCTAATGCACGTCTGGTGTCTTGAATAAGTTCTCCCATTGTTTTGATGACCGTCATTCCCAATATCAACCCTCCCTGACCTATATATTACCATATATTTATGCGCAACACAAACATTTTTTTATATATTATCTATTTTGTGAAAGGACAAAAGAGTAACTAATTGTCCTGATTGTTGAAGACTATAAATTTGTTCTTTGGTTTCCTCATCATTAAATGTAACTGCAACACCCCACCAATACGTATTCGAGTAAGATTTATGCAATAACTTAACAATCCAATGAAGACCAAAACTCTTCAAAACCGTCTTCTATATATTCCCAGGTAAGTTCTACTGCCCCTTCTACTGCTTCATCTTCAAAAAAATCCTCATCTTCTTCAAGAAATTCCTTACCATCTATCCATTGATAATAATGTTGAAGTTCATGTGATAAGCTATTTAAAGTCGTCAAAATGGCAGCTCTACGTCCAAGCTCTTTCTCCAAATCATAAAAATCCCCTGTAGCAATTCGAATATGAGGCTCATCCTTTTTATCAAAGGGCGCATAAAATGTAGCAGATACCTGTTCTTTAGAAAATTTATTCACAATGTAATAACTTTCTTTTACATAAACAGGTACTCTTTTGGGAAAATTATAATGACAACGTAGCCACTTAGCAAAATGCACAAATGCTTTTTTTAAAATATCAGGTACATTCTTATCACAACGTATTCTTAGTCCCATTCTTTCTTCTTCCATCAACTTGTTTAAAATCAATCCTCTCTATTTTTTTCCACCCTTATGCTTTGGACTAGGTGTATGTTTCTTTGTAGGTCGGTTTGGATTTTTATTAGGATTACTTTTCCAACCATCTTGAAATTTTTTTCCTTCATTTACTTCTCTATTCTGCTTCTTTCTATTAGGCTTTCCAATCGGGCCTTCTCTTGATTCCATTAACGTAATACCCGTAGCTGCGGTGATTATAGGCACAATGATTTCAGCAGCTACGGGTATTAACGGAATGAAAACCGCAACTCGCTTATGTCTATTGCTTTCTGTAGGCTTTTCCAGCCAAGATAATACGGTTCCAATAGACGCGCCGCTTTCGTTAAAAACAGTTTGGCCTGTGTGCTTGTCTATGACCCGAATGTCGAGCGTTTGCGGAATTTCATGGTAAGTTACATAGGTAGTGTAGTCCTCTTTGCTGATTGTGATATGTTTCTCATGAGCGACGGAATAGGAATGCTCAACTCCAACTTGCCCTGGGGAAGCATAAGAAACACCTGCCAACGATACAACCAATGAACATGCTACAATCCCTGACAACATCTTCTTAAACCACATTCTTCATTACCTCCCAAATTATTTTTTTAAACCTAATATCACGGCAAATTGTTATGATGAACAGGTAAAGAATACAAAAAAATATCTTCTCCTCTTTCTCATAACCAGATGCGTTGCCCCATCTCGGCCTCGCGGCAACGGTATTCACAGCCCACTCCCTTCGGCAATGTAATTCTCAATCACCTATATTTTACCATGTGATTTGCGAAATACAAGCACTTTTTTTCAAATTACCCATTTGTGTGATATAAATACAAAAAAAGATAGCACTCAGAAGGTGTTTCGTCCTTTGTGTAGTTTATTCATAGTTTGTCTATACTTATGCTTTGCTATAACAGTCACAATAACGATATTGCCATTAGCTTTACCACTTAACATTATCGTATGTCCTTCTGTGGATATCCATCTGGTATTACCCCTCGGCGCAGAAATTGTTTTCACTTCTTTAAGTAAGTTATGCAGGTTTATATTTTGTTCTTTGCATCTTTTTCGAGCATGATGAGTAAATGCGTATTCCACAAATATCCCTCCCATTAGAACACTATACACTTGTCTTACATGACTTACATGACCAATGCAGTTCAATACACTAATTGGTAATCAGTCACCACTACAAAAGTGTCTACAATATTTCGATAAATATCTAAAAAACCACTTGACTTTTCAAA
>NZ_BALG01000188.1 GCF_000315235.1 Paenibacillus popilliae ATCC 14706
CTAATGGTGGCATGGTGTCTGCCTAATTCCTTGGCGATGGCTCGGGCACTTTTCCCTTGCTGATGGAGGATTTCTAGCTTGCTTCGCTCGATTACGCTAAGATGAGTGTAGCTCATGGTGGATTCTCCTTGTGTGAATGGGGTGGTGAGAACTTTCATTCTACACGAATCCGGCCATAGGTCCTTTGTTTTTTATTCCCAGAAGGTGTCGCACTTCATTTTACAATCCGTCGTTTAATAAAGAGGGGTCTCATTTTCTGGAAGTAGGATGATATTCATTAGATCAGCGCCTGCTGGACTAACAAAATTTACCCTTATATTCATTTTATTTCTTATTACAAAACTTCTACTAAATAAGATATCTTTAAATTGTGAATCATTGTCTGTAATTCCTTCGTTATCAGTAGCTGTATTGAGATTACTATAACTTCCTGCAACACCCGACAAACCGTCAACATATAGTTCTATACAGGCCTGTTGATTAACCAACAAAATACAATTTAAGAATAGAAAAAAAGCCGCCAACTTGGTAAAATGTTTGTACCCTTACAAACGAACCGAAAGGTGGCGACTCCCATGCAAAAGTCTACCACAATCCCGTATATCCTTCAATCGATTCTCACACCAGAAGAAGTAGAAATTGTGGTTAAAGGACTTGGTTATGTAGACAAGGCTCGGAAATTCACAGTATATCATTTGCTACAATATTGGTGCACGGCAGCTTCACAGGAGTGGC
>NZ_BALG01000187.1 GCF_000315235.1 Paenibacillus popilliae ATCC 14706
TGAAAGGATGGTGATACACATGGCATTGACGGCCAAGCAACAACGGTTTGCTGATGAATATCTAATTGACCTCAATGCCACGCAGGCGGCGATCCGGGCGGGCTACAGTCCGAAAACAGCAAAGGAGATTGGTTCGGAAAACTTGACCAAACCTAATATACGTGCATATATAGACACTCGGATGGCCGAACTGTCAAAAAGGACGGGCGTAAATCAGGAGCGGATCATTCGGGAATTGGGGAGAATCGCCTTCGTAAATGCTTCGGATGTTATAGACATAAAGAACGCAACGATACGTGAAAACGCCAGTAGCGAGGACACGGCTGCAATTGCCTCTGTCAAGGTAAAGACCTCTTATTCCGATACGGGCGAGATGATCGAGCGAGAAATTCGTTTCGCTGACAAGAATAAGGCGCTGGAACTGCTCGGCAAGAGATTCGGAATGTGGCTCGATAGACAACAGGTAGACGTGCAAGGAGCCGTCCAAATAGTAGACGACATTCCGAAAGGGAACGGCAATGATTAAGGTTCCACTTTCGAATCTGATCGCGCCTAGTTTCTACGATATTCACCACGCGCTGAAAGAGGACCTTTACACACATTACTGGCTTAAGGGCGGCCGCGGAAGTACAAAGTCATCCTTTATCAGTATGGAGATCATACTCGGAATGATGCGGGATCCAGATGCAAATGGGGTGGCCCTCAGAAAGGTAAAGGAAACACTCCGCGAATCTGTATTCGAACAATTAGCCTGGGCAATCGAAAAATTGAGTGTTTCTCACTTGTGGGATATCCCAAAGGCCAAACTGGAACTGACATATTTACCTACAGGGCAGAAAATTCTATTTCGCGGCGCCGATAGTCCGAAAAAGATAAAGTCTGCCAAGGTTTCTAAGGGTTATTTTAAATATGTTTGGTTTGAAGAAGTGGATGAATTTGATGGGATGGAGGCAATACGGACGATTAACCAAACGTTGCTTCGTGGTGGCCAAACGTTCACTGTCTTCTATTCGTATAACCCACCGAAGTCGCAACGCAACTGGGTAAACGCGGAAGTTACAGAACAGAGAAATGATAGACTTGTTCATCATAGCACTTATTTAACTGTTTCTCGGCAATGGCTGGGCGAACAGTTTTTTATTGAAGCTGAGCATCTTTTAGCAACTAAACCTGACAACTACAAACACGAATATCTTGGCGAGGTTACGGGTACAGGCGGGGAGGTATTCACTAACCTCACGTTTAGGCAGATCACAGATGATGAAATACGTATATTCGACCGCATTCGCAGAGGTGTTGACTTCGGGTATGCAAAAGACCCGTTTCACTACGGCGTTATGCACTTTGATAAGACTCGCAGAAGGCTATATATCTTTCATGAACACCATAAGGTGCAGTTCAGCAATAAGAAGGCGGCAGAACACATCAAAGAGGAAAATAAGCAGAATGGACAGGTTATTGGAGATAGCGCTGAACCTAAATCCATAGCTGAAATTAAGAGCTATGGTGTTCGCATTAAGGGAGCTAAGAAAGGCCCTGATTCTGTTGATTACGGAATTAAGTTCCTGCAAGACCTGGAGGAAATCATAATTGACCCTGTTCGCTGCCCTAATACAAAGCGTGAGTTCTATGGCTATGAGCTTACACCAGATGGAAACGGGGGATTTAAAGCAGAGTATCCCGACAAGGACAACCACAGTATAGATGCTACAAGGTACGCTCTTGAAGATGACATGAAACAAGCAAGTATTTCCGTGTTAAAGTGAGGTGATTACTTTTGTTTGCAAGCAGGCTGCAGGAGATCGGGCAGATTCTAAAGGGCAACGCGCCGATGACGTTATCTGAAATATGCGAGGAAGAGATTAAGGAGTTCAAGGCATCCGAACAGTACCGGCGAATGCTTGAAGCCGAACAGTATTATCGCAATCGGTCAGATGTGCAGCGAAAGACTGTTGAGCTGGAGAACCGCTCAAACGTAAAGTTGGAGCATCCGATATTAAAGAAGCTTGTTAATCAAAAGGCGGATTATTTGCTCTCTAAACCGTTTACGGTTGAATGTGAGAATAAGAAATACGCTCAAGAGCTAAGTGCTATATTCGACAATGAATTTCGCCGTAAGATCAAGTCGCTTGGCAAAGGTGCGGTAAAGAGCGGTATCGCCTATCTGGCGCCGTTTTTCGAAGATGGAAAGCTGCGATTCATGCGACTGCCGTCACATGAAGTTATCCCACTGTGGAAGGACGCAGAGCATACCAGAATTGGGGCATACATCCGTTTCTATGATCAAGTTGTTTATGATGGCCGCAACAAGAAGACGGTTATGCGGGTAGAATATTGGGATGAAAGCGGAGTAAAACGCTTTAGGAGTAATGGACAAGGTGCCACAACCTTGGTACCCGATACGGATTTTGAACCGGAAGAGTCGCACTTTCAGATTAATGGTAAGCCGTACAACTTCGAAACTGTGCCGCTGGCATGGGTAAAGTATAATGAAGAAGGGCTGCCGCTGCAGTATTACATCAAGGATCTTATCGATGATATCAACTGGCAGAGTTCGGTCACATCGGATGTACTACGAGATGTAGCCAAGTTTATTTATATCCTCAAGGATTATGGGGGCGCAGACTTAGCAGAGTTTCTCCGAGATTTACGAGAAAACATGGCGATAAAAGTAGAGGGAACAGGTGATGTAGACAAGCTGCAGGCAGACATCAATATTGATGCAGTTATGGCTTTCTTGGATAAGAACCGCCGTGACTTGTTCGACTTCGCCTCAGCCGTCGATACCAAAGACCCCGACCTTGGCAATGCCAGTGGTACGGCTATTAATTTCAGGTATATGGATCTTGATACAGATTGCGCCGCACTTGCTGCGGAGTTACAGGACACCTTCTTGCAACTGAAGGTGTTTTTTGATGTCTATCTTCAGATTGTCGGCAAAGGCGACTTTACCAACGAGACATTCAGTATCACGTTTAACGCCGATATGCCGGTTAATGAGACGGACATCATCACCAACATACGAAATAGCGTTGGTATTATCTCAAAGCGGACGCAACTTGCTAACCATCCATGGGTACAGGACGTGGACGAAGAGCTTGAACAAATCAAGAAAGAGCAGCAAGAAGCCATGGAGCAGTTTGGTTCTGGCATGTTTGATGGCGCTATGGGAGCTGCAGGCGGTGAGCCGGTAGATGACGAAAAACAATGATTACTGGGTTAAGCGAGCGCTGCAGCGTGAATCTGAATCAGCAGCCAAAGGCGCAGCATTAACT